>JADGEF010000043.1:3943-28266 GCA_016744515.1 Marinifilaceae bacterium
TCTAGATTTTCTTTTTTCGATTTCGAAAAAATGCCAAATAATCCCATAGTATACAATACAGTTTAGGCGGGCTAAATTACAAAAAAATACACTGCTGCCGATTTATAATTAATCTTTTATTTGACAGTGTTCTAGATTCACTCTATGAATAGAAATATCACTTAAAAAAGCAGCTTGTATTACTCATTAATTTCAGAAAATAAGGCTATAAAAAAAGCTCCTCAAATTGAGGAGCTTTTAAATCGATATAGAAACTCTTTACTATTTAGCAAAGAAATCTTTAACATTAGCGTTAGGAACGATCTCTTCTTTAAAAGAATATGCTCCTGTCTTAGGCGACTTAACCATCTTGATTACTTTAGCGTAACCACGACCTTCACCTTTTTGTAGGGATGCTACTACTTTCTTAGCCATAACTTAATATTATTTAATTTCTCTGTGAAGAGTAACTTTTTTCAAAATTCTATTATACTTCTTCAACTCCATACGATCAGGAGTATTCTTTTTATTCTTAGTAGTAATGTATCTTGAAGTCCCAGGCATTCCACTATCTTTATGCTCAGTACACTCAAGAATAACTTGTACTCTATTACCTTTTTTAGCCATTTTATATGCCTTTTAATATTTTTTAATAAATCCTTTTTCTTGAGCTTTTTTCAAAGCACCTTGAACACCTAATTTATTAATTAGACGTACTCCGGCAGCAGAAATTCTTAATTCAATCCAGCGATCTTCCTCAGGAAGATAGAACTTCTTATCGAATAGATTTGGATAAAATCTTCTTTTAGTTCTTCTTTTTGAGTGAGAAACGTTATTTCCCACCATTACGCTCTTTCCAGTAATTTGACAAACTCTTGACATAGTCCAGATTATTTTTTTTCCTTAAATGCTTTTCAAACAGTGCGCAAAATACGCAATAATTTTCGAATTATTCAAATCTATTTGTAAGTTTTTTACAGTGAAATCGCAAATTTTATTTTCTGACTGACATGTAGCATCAAGAAAGCCCAATAATAAAGTAGCACACAGCTTTTCCTTCAAATTATTTGATCGGGCAAAGTTAGCATAAATCCCTATTTTTAAGCCTTAAATCAAAATTATTTCAAGCTTATTTTCTATAGTACATCCTTAATCAACGGAATTAATGTCTTAATTGATATTGCAACGTTGGTCATGAAGAGTTTTACGGAGATAGCCAATAGGATGATTCCAAACACTTTTCGTAGGATATGAATCCCTCCTTCACCTAAAAACCGTTCAACAATTGAGGTCGATCTTAATACCATATAAACGATAAATAAATTCAAAACTAAGGCCACAATTATATTTTCAAGTGCGTATTCTGCACGAAGTGCTACTACTGAGGTAAAGGAACCTGCTCCTGCAACTAATGGAAAGGCAATTGGGACAATAGAAACTCCAGATGGACCATCGTACTTAATAATCTCTAGTCCGAGCGCCATCTCTACTCCCATAATAAACAGAATAAAAGAACCAGCTATTGCAAAGCTCGAAATATCAACACCAAATAGTCCTAAAAGCTTTTCTCCCAAGAAAGTAAAGCCAATTAAAACAGCAAGTGCCACTAAACTTGCTTTTAGAGCTTTAATCTCACCACCTTTCTTCTTTAAATCAACAAGAATTGGAATAGTTCCAATAATATCTATCACAGCAAACAAAACCATAAAAGCAGAAACAATCTCAATAAAACTAAAATACATATTCTTAATTTTTAAGTCCCAATCAAAATTAGGATGAAACAATATTAAACTCTCTTTTAAAATTTGAAACCAGCAAACTAGATCATCATCTCAACTTAAAAGTGTGCAAATATAATACAGATTATTCAATTTGTGTTTAAAAACAAACACTGCGTTTTGTCATTTTTTTAAATCAACTCTTCAATAGCCACAATAAGTTTTGAATTAATACGCAACATTAGCTTCTCAATAAGAGCGGAGAAATGTTCGACAAACAAATCAGACTCAACCAATGCGTCTAGTTGTGACAGTTCTTCATCAATTTTCCAATAGTTCTGATCCAATTTATTCCAATTCCTCATCATCTCAATGCAATGAATAGGTAGTATGATAGAAAAACCAAAAATTGGGATAAGGCACAAATCCACAATCCTTTCTTCAAAGATCTTATCCACCTCCTCACCTACAGCATTTATATAGCCGTTAAAGCAATCAAAAAGATTTTCAAGAAAATCAATATCACGAATATCTAATTCATCAAATTCTTTAGAATAGTCAATATATAAAGCATGCATCAACAAAAGATACTCTTCAACTTTCTCTATTTTTCCATTCTTATTCATTCCTGGTTGAACTTTATAAAATTCCAATATATTCTCTAAAATCTCCAAGCGTGAGACACTTTCTTCTTTCATCAGTTATAATACTTAATATTACTAATACAATAATACTTATTTTTAAGCGATCAATAAACAATTGTTAAGAGTAAACGAAATAACAATTTCCTAAAATATAATAACTAGATGAGTAAACGTGACTTAAAACTATACGTGCATGATCTTAATAAAGAACAGCTACAAGAACAACTAATAGATCTTTATACACGATTTAAAGACGTTAAAGAGTATTACGACTTCGCTTTTAATCCTAATGAGAACAAACTGATTGAAGAATGTAAGTTTAAAATCTCAAAAGAGTATTTTCCACATACTAAAAGAAAAGCCAAATGTAGGCGCTCTGTTGCACAAGGTTATATTCGACACTTTAAGCGCCTTGGTGTCGAGCCATCATTAATAGCAGACATCATGCTTTTTAATATTGAAATTGCTCAATCCTATTCATCAGAAAAGGATACTATAAAAGAAGCCTTTTGTAACAGCTTGCTTAAATCATTTGAAGAGGCTATTAATTATACCTCTGAAAATGTTCTAACAAATGAATTTTCAGATCGTTTTGAAAAAATCACAGATGAAAGTTCAAATCAAAAATGGTTCAATCAAAATTTATTTGAACGACTCTTAAATCACATCAATAGTAAACAATAATTACATTAATAAATACAGGTATTCACAACTAAGCATAAGTAGGTTAAGAATTATCTCACTCGCCAAGCCACCTCTTTTCCAAGATTAAAAATGGGTAATAGATTTCTTAGATCCTTAGTAAAATCATTATAAAAAGGAATAATCAAAGTCATGCTCAGAACTCAAAGATTTTGGTTCTTTCTAAAAAAGAGTGAGTAGCAGCAGGGCAAACGCATCAGTTTTTTTCTTCTTCAGAGTAAAGAAATATTTCACATAACAATAGAATAATTGGTATTAGGATTTAAGCTATAACACATCAAAATAAAATTTAGTACCGTACGTACGGTTATCGTATACGGCGGTTCCTTAATTTACGCCCTTGATTTTTCGATAATAGCCCGCAAAAAAAGAGATATCCAGCTTGCTTTAAACGCTCATTGGTGATAGAAGTATTTAAAATGCGACTTAAAAAAGTTAGTCACAAATTTATTAGGTAGTCCATACCATGCAGGCACACTACAAAAGTAAAAGCCACCCGTGAAGGTGGCTTTTGTATTATATCATTAATATCAGAATTATTTCTGAATATTTGGTAATTGAAGTCCGTAACCTTTAATTCTGTCTTCGCGTTTCAATAAGAAACCAATAAAAATTGCTAAAGCTCCTAAGCCTGCAAAAATCATCATTGGGTTCGTATAATCGTAAAGAGGTATTTCTGTTCCTGCTGCCTTTGCAATAGCAACTTGAGGATTTGATTGATCCAATACATATCCTATTAATAAAGGTACTCCCATTAATCCCCAATTCTGTATCCAGAAAATTAAAGAAAAAGCTGTTCCCAATTGATTTTCAGGAATAATCTTTGGTACTGAAGGCCACATTGCTGATGGCACAAGAGATAATGCAATTCCTAATACAATAGTTAAAGCAACAGCTACATACCAGTAGTTTAAGATTGGTAACGAGAAAATTGAATGTACAATAAGAATAAGCACTGCACCTATAATCATTATAGTTGCTCCTTTTCCTTTTTTGTCATAAATCCCACCAAAAATAGGCGTTAAAACTAAAGTTCCCAGTGGCAATAAACTTGGTATCATACCCGCAGTACTTTGAGATAAGCCATATTTATTGACCATTAAGTCTGCCGCATATTTTATAAATGGGAAAACTGATGAATAAAATAAAACACATAAAATAGCGATTAACCAAAAGCCTTTATTTCCAATAATTTGTCGTAAATCTGAGAATATACTCGACCATAATTCATTCATCGACATTGGCTTCTCAATTTCTGCATTAGGATCAGCTTCCGACAATTCTAATTTTTTATCCATAGAAATATAGATGAAAAATGATATGAAACCAATAACCAATAACACCAATGCAAAAGCAATAGGTGCAGAAATACTTGGTGCCATTTTTTCAACTAATTGTCCATTTTCAACAACTGTATGAACACTTGAAAAATACATTGCCAACGGTACAGGAGCAGCCAAAGCTAACATCGTTCCCAACCTAGCAACAGCCATTTGCATACCCATTGCAAATGCCATCTCGTAGCCCTTAAACCACTTAACGATAATTTTAGACACTGTAATTCCAGCAATCTCAACTCCAATAGCAAAAATTGCGAATCCTACAGATGCGTAAAAGACTTGAGTATGCATACCAAAGGTAGTATCGGTAACTAAAGTTGGGTTTGAAATTGCCCAAAACTTAATTGCAGCCCCCACAACCATTATACCTGAAGACATTAAACCTGTGAAACGAGCACCCATTCTATCGAGGATAATTCCTCCAAAAATAAGCATCAGTAAGAATACATTGAACCAGCCGTATGCACTCGTAAAAATTCCATAAGTTGTACTTGACCATCCAAACTCAGATTCGAGCATGGGTTTTAATGGAGACATTACATCGGTTAAATAATAACCAGCAAACATGGTGATAGAAATTATCCCCAATGCTGCCCATCTCGCAGCCTTCGAATCACGAAGACTTTGTCTTATCGTTTCAGTCATTTTTTAATATTTCGTTTAAGTTTAATGTTTTAAAAGCTGCTAAATTAAGATTTATACTGAGACATGCAAAACTCACCTTTATGTTTTAAGTACAGCACAAATTATTTCGTACGAATAAAACTTAGATAAAAGGCTATTCTTAGATTAGTTATCGACGATATACTATACAAGAATTTCTCTCTTGTATAATATTCGTTTTAATTAAAAAAACGGATTATTACGGATTAACACCCCCTCTTTTAACCTTCCTTCGAACTTTGTCATTATCTTTGAAGTCTGACTTATTTAGAATAAAAAGATGCAAACACTAACTCAGAACACAGGTCTTTACACCGATTTTTATGAGCTGACTATGGCTCAAGCTTACTTTTATAGTGGCAAGCAAAATGAAACTAGCACATTCGATTATTTCTTCAGAACAAATCCCTACAAAGGAGGCTATATTGTTTTTGCAGGCTTGCAAGATTTATTAAGTATTCTCACTAGATTTTCGTATTCCGATGAGAACTTAGCCTTTCTTAAGCAATCGGGTTTGAAAGATGAATTTTTGGTTTATTTGAAAGATTTCAAGTTTAAAGGGAGAATATATAGTCTGAAAGAAGGCGAAATCGCTTTTCCATACGAGCCAATCATACGTGTTGAAGGTAAAATGATTGAATGTTTATTGATTGAGACGATTCTTTTGAATTATCTTAATTTTCAATCTTTAATCGCGACAAAGGCTTGTCGTATACGTTCTGTAATTGGTGATAAAACTTTTGCTGATTTCGGATTACGAAGAGCTCAAGGATTAGGAGGTATACACGCAAGTAGAGCTGCCATTATTGGTGGAGCCAATTCAACTTCGAATACTTATGCGGCGTTTAACTATGGTATTCCTGCAAGTGGAACTCAGGCTCACGCTTGGGTACAAAGTTTCGAAAAAGAAATTGATGCTTTCCGCCAATACGCTGAGATAAACCCTGACACAACGGTTCTACTTGTAGACACGTACAATACTCTTAAATCGGGTATTCCTAATGCCATTCTTATTGCCAAGGAATTAGAAGCCAAAGGTCATAAACTTGTTGGTATCCGTTTGGATAGTGGCGACTTGGCCTACTTAAGTAAAAAAGGACGTGAGATGCTAGATGAGGCAAATTTAGCCTATGTTCAGATTTCTGCATCGAACCAACTAAACGAGTATGTTATTAAAAGTTTGAACGAACAAGGTGCCCGAATAGATGCTTATGGGGTAGGTACCGAATTGGTAACAGGAAGCAATACTGGTGCTCTTGATGGTGTTTACAAGTTGGTTGAAAACAATAACAAACCTTGCCTTAAGGTTTCGGAGAATGTTGAGAAAATGACCCTGCCTGGAAAGAAGAAAGTTGTTCGATACATCGATAAAGATGGGATGTTCTTTCGTGATGCCATTCTACTTGTTGAAGAAGAGAAGGCAGATCAGATTTTCCATCCTTTTCATTCACACAAAACAACCAAACTCGAGGCTTGTACTTCTGAGGTACTAAATCAATTGGTGATGGATAATGGTGAAATTCTGATTCCAGAACAAACGCCAAATGAGATCAATGCCTATTTACAAAAGCGTTTCGCCCAATTGCCTAATGAGCACAAGCGTTTTATCAGTCCACACATATACAAAGTTGGGGTTTCAGAAAAGGTTCTCAACTTAAAGAATGAGTTATTAAGAGGCGTTCAAAAAAAGATGAATCAGAAATAATACAATTCCATGGATATTAGAATACATATAAAGCAGCCAACTCTATTGTTGGATAAGAACAAATGTACCCAGAATATCGAAAACATGCTTGATAAAGCAAAGAGATGCAACCTGAGTTTTCGACCTCACTTTAAAACTCATCAGTCTGCTGGAGTAGCTGAATGGTTTCGTGAATTTGGCGTTGATAAAATCGCTGTTTCTTCCTTAAAAATGGCTCAATATTTTGCTGAGCATAATTGGAAAGATATTACGGTTGCCATGCCTGTGAACTTAAGAGAGATGGATATCATCGACGAATTGGCAGCCAAAATAACTCTCAACGTATTAGTTGAATCAGCAGAAACAATTCACCATTTAGAAGCCGAGCTAAACAATAGGGTTAATGCATTTATTAAGGTTGACACAGGCTATCATCGTACTGGTATTGCAACTGAGGATACGGAAAGTATCCAAAACTTACTGAATTATATCAAAGCCTCTACCCGATTGGAGTTTAAGGGCTTTCTTGCTCATTCGGGACACAATTATAAGGCTGCTGATGCCGATAAAATTCATAAAAACCACAAAAAAGCGGTACTGGATTTAAACGAACTGAAGGATGTTTTTAGATCGCAGTTTCCGGACTTAGAAGTTTCTCTTGGAGACACTCCTGCTTGTAGCATTAGTGATGAGTTTTTTGGTATTGACGAAATTCGACCTGGAAATTTTGTATTCTATGATATGATGCAATTTGTTTTAGGATCGTGCGAAGAAGATGAAATTGCTGTTGCTATGGCTTGCCCTATTGTGGCAAAAAATGTTGATAGAAATGAATTAGTTATTTATGGTGGTGGTGTTCACTTCTCGAAAGAGTATTTAGAAGCAGATGATGAAGGTACCAAACTTTTTGGTTCGTTGGTAGACATTAACCTAGATACATGGAGCCCAATAAGAAGTGGTGGTTTCTTAGCAAGCCTTTCGCAAGAACATGGTATTATTAAATGCAACGAAGAACTGTTTAACGAATATCAGGTGGGTGATCTTATCGGTGTTTTACCTATTCACTCGTGCATGACGGCCAACCTAATGGGCAGCTACCTAACACTGGAAGCTGAAACCATTGAAATGATGAAATAACTTTTGGTACTTAGAGTACCTTAAGTGATGGATAACCGATATATCGCAAATTTCAGAAAAGAACACTAATTGTGTACTGAGTTCTGTGATTTATATTTTTCTAATGAGTAAAATGGACTTTGAAATCTTATACCATTTAGCCTTATAGCCAAGACTAAAGTGAAATTGATGTTAGACTTTGCGTTAAGGATTGAAGTGGTTAGCCCACAGCTTTGTTAGGCTTAATAAATGAAGATTGCTGTGAAAAATTGCCTTCCCTTATTATTGAGATATGGTATATGCGAGGACTATGAACGGAAAGCCTGCCTTTTCGCCTCCGGTATCGGAGCGAAAAGAACGCCCTCATATTTCCCGACTCATAAAATAAAAATAGCCCAACTTCTCAGTCGGGCTATTTTTATATTATATCAATCGAAACTTAGTTTTTCGATGGAATATTCTTAAGAGTTTCAACAGTGAAATCCCAAAATTTAACAACTGTATCGATCTTCACTTTCTCATCTGGAGAGTGAGGGAAACGAATAGTTGGTCCGAATGAGATCATATCCCAATGTGGGTAAACCGCACCTAATAAACCACACTCAAGACCTGCGTGAATTGCTTTGATCTCAGGAATCTTACCATACTTATCGTTATAAACACCTTGCATCGTTTTTAAGATTGGAGAATCCATATTTGGATTCCAACCTGGATAGGCTCCACCTAAATCAACCTTAGCACCTGCCAAAGTAAATACCGAAGAAACCATTTCTCCTAAATCATCTTTTGCAGAGTTCACTGAAGAACGCAATAGGGCTTGAGCAATAATTGTTTTATCATCGCTATAAACACGAGCAAGGTTAATTGAAGTTTCAACCAAACCTGGCATTGCATCACTCATACGCATTACGCCGTTAGGACAAGCATAAATCGCATTGATTAAACGGTTCTGAAGTTTACCTTTCATTACTTTCTTTGGTAAATCACAAGACTCAGCAAAGAAAGTTAAATCTGGTTCGACTCCACTCAATTCTGCTTTAAAAATAGCTTCAAACTCTTTTAATGATGCTGCGCAAGCTTCAACATTTTTCTGAGGAACAACTACAACAGCAAATGACTCACGTGGAATAGCGTTACGTAAAGATCCACCATCAACAGAAGAAAGACGTAATCCGAAGTTCTTAGCTGCATGTTTTAAGAAACGGAATAATAATTTGTTAGAGTTTCCTCGACCCAAAATAATTTCCATTCCTGAGTGACCACCTTTAAGACCTTTGACGTTCAATTTGAAAGCAGCTGTTTCCTTAGGTGTATCAGTTAATTTATTTTTGAAAGTAACGTTAGCATCAATACCGCCAGCACATCCAACATATAATTCACCTTCGTCCTCTGAGTCCATATTCAAAAGAATATCGCCATTAAGAACACCTGCCTGAAGACCGAAAGCACCAGTCATACCCGTTTCCTCATCAGAAGTAAACAAAGCCTCAACAGGACCATGAACCATATTAGTAGCCTGTAGAACAGCCATTGCAGCAGCAACACCCATACCATTATCAGCACCTAAAGTTGTACCATTAGCTGTCAACCACTCACCATCTACGAAAGTTTCAATAGGATCTTTTTCAAAATCATGATCAGTATCAGAATTCTTCTGAGGAACCATATCAAGGTGACCTTGCATGATAACACCCATTCTGTCTTCCATTCCTGGCGTAGCAGGCTTCTTAATAATGACGTTTCCTACTTCATCTTTAATCGTCTCAAGGCCTAGGTCTTCGCCGAATTTCACCATGAATGCTTGAATTTCATCTTCATGCTTTGATGGACGTGGAATTTGAGTTAGTGAATAAAAATTTTCCCAAATTGCTTTAGGCTCTAGGCTTAAAATTTCTTTGCTCATTATTATTGTATTTTAAGTATTTATGAAATTTGCTGTTCTTAAAATAGAATTAATAAAATAGCTTCTATTTTAAGAGTCCTAAAGATATAAGTTTTTTGATTTTAAGAAAAGAACATGAGCAAAACCTTTCATGAAATAACAGTTTTTAACAACATAAATGAATTTTTAAATATATAGAGCTCAAACAAGTGAAAAACAAAAGCCAATGAAATCTAAATTCCATCGGCTTTATATGGTGTTATATTCATTTTAGAGCTAATCCTTATACATCTTTTCAATAAGGTGCTTGTACTTTTCTTGAATCACTTTTCGTTTAAGCTTTAAGGTAGAGGTAATTTCACCAGCTTCCATCGAAAATTCTTTTGGCAAAAGGGTAAATTTCTTAATCTTCTCGAAGCGTGAAAATTCCTTTTGAATATCTTCAAATCGTTTCTCAAAGAATTCTACAATTTGTGAATTTGAAATTAAATCTTCAATAGAATCAAAGGAAATATTATGCTTCTTTGCATACTGACGAAGAGGCTCAAAGGCTGGAACAGCGAGAGCGGTAACATATTTCTGACAATCGCCAATTACGGCAACTTGTTCGATAAATTGATCGTTAATTAAGGTTGTTTCCAATTTCTGAGGAGCAATATATTTCCCCCCCGACGTTTTCATCAAGTCTTTAATTCTATCAGTAATCTTTAAATTTCCGTTCTCATCGATTCGACCTGCATCGCCCGTATGGAACCAGCCATCTTTCATTACTTTAGCAGTTTCCTCAGGCTTTTTATAATAACCTCGCATCACACCTGGTCCCTTAACCAGAATTTCGTCGTTAGCACCAATCTTAATCTCAACGCCGTTCAGTGTTTTACCTGTGGTATTGAAATCGATGTGTGTGTCGCCATAAAGACATACAGTTGCCATCGTTTCGGTAAGACCATACCCCATTTTAACATTCATACCTACCGAATGGAAAAATGCTAAAATCCCTGCTGATAAGGGACCTCCACCACAAGGTGTGAAATTAATACATCCCCCGAAAATATCGCGAAACTTACTCAATACTAACTTATCGGCAAGTTTGAACTTTAAATTTAATCCAAAAGGCACTTTCTTCTCGAAGCGTTTGTATTGATTATTTCGCAATTCACCAATTTTTAACGACCAGTTTAGAATTTTCAGTTTAATACCTGAAGCATCCTTACTCTTATCCTGAATGGCTGAATAAATTTTCTCGTAAATACGAGGTACCGTACACATAATAGTTGGACAAACCTCTTTCATCGTTGGTCCAATTTGCTTAGGGTCTCGATTGAAATAAATCTTGTAGCCTCTGTGTAAACAGAAAAAAGTCCAACCACGCTCGTAAACATGACTCAAAGGTAAAAAACTCAATGAAACCTCATCGTCACTTAGAGCAAGTTCCTTATCGTGAGAACGAAGTACTGCTGTAATGTTATTGTGATCTATCATCACACCTTTAGGCTCACCAGTCGTACCTGAAGTATAAATTAAGGTCGCTAAGTCGTCGATATGCGCCGTTTCGAATCGAGCATCAAAATCCTTCCCAAGTCGAGAAGCTTTTCCCATTTCAATAAACTCATCCCAATACATGGAATTTTGATGATCGGTAATTTTAACTGATCTATCAAAAACAATAACCATTTTAATATCGGAACATTCTCCAATAAGTTCCATAGTTCTATCGTACTGCTCTTGCTCACCCACAAAAATGGCTTGAACAGCAGAATCTTTAAGAATGTATTTTGCTTCTGTTGTAGAATTTGTTGGATAGATAGGAACTGTTATACCTCTCACGCTCATTATTGCAAGGTCTGCAACAATCCACTCTGGCATGTTCTGAGAAAAAATTGCAACACTCTCCTGAACGTCAATTCCTAATTTCAAAAGGGCTTTAGATACTTGTCTGGTTTGAATGCCAAATTCACACCAACTAACATTAACCCATTTCCCACTAGTTTCATTCTTGTAACACATGGCAGTCTTGTCACCAAATTTTTCGAATCTTTGGCGAAGATGTTTGCCCCAATGTTGATAATTCATATCACTTTTTTAGTTGTAAATCATTCCAAAGATACACATGTTTGCTTGTTTTAAAAGGATTTCAATGAAAATGCAAAGGCTTGAACAATCAGAAAAAACACCCATACATGCATATTTAGGTTTAAAATCTTTTTAGAAAGCCAAGCAGCTTAGGGCTACAAAAAAATAATGGCTTTAGAAAAAATCTAAAGCCACTAATAAGGTTATATATCTTTAATTCAAACTGAAAACACTCTTTAATAAAGGAATGAATTAATTCTAATGCTTATAATAAAATTTATCGAACATGAAAATCAAGAAGCTTCTCTCCTTCTAACTCTCCTTCCAAATGGTCTCCAATTTTAACAGGCCCAACACCTTGAGGCGTTCCTGTATAGATCAAATCACCAATTTTAAGAGTAAAGTATTTCGATAGATAACTAATTAGGAAATCGATAGAAAAAATTAAATCGGATGTATTTCCTACTTGAACTCTTTCTCCGTTAATATTTAGACTAAAATTCAACGCATTTACATCCTTAAATTGAGATTTAGGTATAAACTTAGATATTGGAGCAGCTCCATCAAAAGCTTTTGCTTTTTCCCAAGGCAATCCTTTTTTCTTACACTCTGCCTGAATATCACGAGCTGTAAAATCGATTCCCAAAGCTAATTCTTCATAATAACGATGAGCAAACTCAATAGGAATATTCTTCCCTACTCTGTTTATTTTAACCACAACTTCAACTTCATGATGAATATCCTTTGAGAAATCTGGGTAATAAAAGTCATTATTGCTTTTTAATAATGCAGAATCAGGCATTGAAAAAACAACCGGCTCTTTTGGCACTGGGTTATTCAGTTCTTTTGCATGATCTACATAATTTCTTCCTATCGCTAATATCTTCATCTCTTATCGCATTAATTCATCAACAAATAAACGACTTACTTATTAAAATTTCTAAGCTTAATCTCTGTTAAAACTTTCTTTGTGTATAGAGGAAAATCATTGTTCATGATCCACCCATAATATCCTGGTTGTTCTTTTAAAACCTCTTCTACAGCTTTTCCCTTATTCTTGCCAAAGTTGAAGTTCTCAACGCCGTTCTTATCAATCACAATCATTCCTGCAAAATCGGCATTCTTGTTTTGAGTTGAGAACTTCGCTAAATAATCAATATCATTCTCAAGATTCTCATATTTATCCAACTGAGATTTCAACACTTCGTAAGTTGCGACAGTATCTGCTTCAGCGCCGTGAGCACCTTCCAAGTCTTTACCACAATAGAATTTATAAGCTGCGGTTAAAGTTCGTTGCTCCATTTTATGGAAAATGGTTTGTACATCCACAAGCTTACGCTTTCTCATATCAATATCGATATCAGCACGTAAAAATTCTTCAGCCAATAAAGGAATATCAAATCGGTTTGAATTATATCCCGCTAAATCGCAACCTTCAATGTATTTGGCAATAATTTTACCAATCTCCTTAAAAGTGGGCTCATCCTTTACATCCTCATCAAAAATACCATGTATTGCACTTGACTCCGCAGGAATTGGAACACCTGGGTTTACACGGAAAGTTTTAGTTTCCTCGTTACCATTAGGACTAACCTTAACAATAGCGATTTCAACAATGCGATCTTTCGATACATTGAGCCCAGTTGTTTCTAAATCGAAGAAAGCAATCGGGTTTTTCAAATTCAAATTCATATTGACTCGTTCTTTTGAAGAAGTTTATACTTATACCAAATTAACATCAAAACTAATCTTATAAAACATTCCTTTTCAGCTATATATTCGTTAAAAAAGATGCAAGGTAACGTGGCTATCTTTTACGTTTTTGCCTCGATCTAGCTAAAAATTATTTCATTTTATTAAAAATACCTTTGAAATTAAATGGGTATTATTCTTTAGGCAAACACTAGCCTAAAAATCTTAGATTAAACAAAAAAAACCTAATGAAAGAATATTCTCATCAGGTTTTTTATAGACATTATATTATCGTTTAAATTAAACGTTAATCATCATTGGCATTAATAACATCAACACATCTTCATCAGCATTTTCGTTATCGTATGGTAAGAATAAACCTGCACGAGTTGGATCTGATAAAGCGACTACAACATTAGCTGAAGATATATTCTGAAGGATTTCCAATAGGAATACTGATTTAAAACCAATCTCTAAAGCTTCTCCTTCGTACTGACACATCAGTTTTTCACGAGCAGAGATAGAGAAATCAATATCCTGAGCTGAAACAACCAATTCGTTTTGATTCAGCTCAAACTTAATTAAGTTACTTGCTGGATTTGAGAATACAGATACACGCTTAAGTGTATTATAAAGCTCAACACGGTCGATTGTTAATTTGAATGGGTTATTCGTTGGAATAACTGATCCATAACTTGGATATTTCCCTTCAACCAAACGACAAATCAATTTGTAATTTGATAGTGTGAAGAATGCATTCTTATCATCAAACTCAACCAAAACTGGATTCTCTTCTTTTGGAAGGATATTACGTAATAATGATGCTGGTTTCTTAGGAAGAATAAATGAAGACTCTACCTCTGAACGACCATCAAGACGCTTGTAACGAACCAATTTATGAGCATCAGATGCAACAAAAGTTAAATCGTTGTTATTTAGTTCGATAAAAATACCATTCATCACAGGACGAAGCTCATCATCTGCGGTAGCAAACAAAGTCTTGTTCACACCTTTCAATAAAACCTCGCTAGCAACTGTGATATTCACAATACTATCTTGATCTTTTTCTGGATTCTTAGGATAATCATCTCCATTTTGTCCAGGAATACTGAACTTACCATTCTCGGTACTCAACTTTACAGCTAAGGTTTGAGAATCAACTTCAAAAGTTAATGGTTGCTCAGGAAATTCTTTTAAAGTATCAGTTAAAATTTTTGCTGGAAGTGCAATTATACCTTCTCCTTCAGACGCATCTAATGGAATAGTTGTAATTAAAGTTGTCTCCAAATCTGAAGCTGTAGCTATAAGCTCACCATCCTTCAACTCAAATAGAAAATTATCAAGAATTGGAAGCGTATTTTTGTTACTAATAACACGGCTAATAGCTTGAATGTGCCCTAAGATCTCAGTACTTGATACTACAAATTTCATATGTTATAATTTGTTTTTTACTTGATTGACAATGTCTAATTTGATTTAAAAACTCTGATAATCAAACCTATTTTATCAATCAAAATATTTAGTTGTTATTTTTTCTTATTCACCTTTCAACACCAAATTATTTCATCTGTGTGTTAAAATATCAAGTGGTGAATATACGAATTTTTTTATTTGAATCTGATTTTTTCTCAAGAGTTTGTATACATATTTGCGACATCATAATATCAAATTCCCAGAACTAATTGGCATATCTTCTTTTACGAACAAAATGCCACACAAGTGCGAAGAATAAAAGCAATACTACGGGTAAAACAAGATTGATAATTTGATAAAAAAGACGATGCTCCCTTATTTTAGTCTTATCCAACAATCGAAGTTTAACTTCTCTCGATCTTAAATTCATCCAGCCTTCGTCATCACATAAATAGTCCACACAGTTAAGCAAAAAGTTACGATTCCCGTAGGTCTTGCGAGAATATCTATCGTAGCCTAAAGCTTCCATCTGAATATTAGAACCGACTCCTCTCACTCTGTTTTTTATTATATCTCCATCTGATATCACAATCATCTTACCAGGCACACTTTCTGACTTGTAGGTTGATTTATCGATACCTTCCCAAATTCTATTTTTAAATATAGATTGAAATTTACCCTCGATCAAAACCGACATCACCTTGGGCCCATCAGGAAAATCCTTAGCACTCATTTTCTGTCCAACAATATCAAGCCGAATTGGTGTTGGAACTTTCTCAAGTCGAGTTCGATCAGAACTTGCCAATAAAACGGTGTGTTTCAAATCGGGGCTCTTACCTACTTTATCAATAGAATTAGCGAACTCAACGCGAACCATATTCAAATTTCGTGTGATAGGATGATTAGCTGGTGGAACTAAAAGCGGAGAATAATACCAAGGTGCAGGTACATATTTCCCACTCTGACCTGCCGTGGTTGATTGGACTGGAATCAACTGAGACTGAACATCCATAACCAGATCTGGATTGATTCGAACACCATACTTAAAAAGCTGATCCTCCAAATTCAAGGGTTTATAAAATGCCATTGACATCCCTTTCGCAGATATACTATCCATCGAAGCTGCAACCTCATCAATCAGCCACATCACTCTTCCTCCATTCATAATATACTGATCGAGAACGTATTTTGCTTTTTCACTAAATTCGTTACGTGGTTGAGCTACAATCACACATTCAAAACGCTTATAATCTTTAGAGAGTTCGTATGCAGTTGCTCTACTTACCTTATAGCGTTGTAGAAGAGAAGCTGTAAAATCAGCCACCTCATATTCGCCCAACTCGCCTTGTCCTGTAAAAAAAGCAAGCTCTTTTACCTTAGTCTGAGTCAATAATCTAATCGCCATTGAAAGTTCATACTCTATACTTTCAATTGAATGGTTTAAATTCTGTTCAGAGGATAAGCCATTTATCGACTTCAATAAATTAACTGCAGTTTCCTTTTTCCCGTCGTGTACAAAAAGCCCAGGAACAATAATCTTCTGCTTCACGCTACCATCATGCGTAGTTTCTTGTATTGGAATCGCTTTCAACCCTCTTTCAGATAAGGCTCTTAGCTCCTTTTCTCTTAATTTAGGATTTAACTGAGCATTGAGATCTACAAAATTGTATTCAATATCGACTTTAGTATATGATTGAAATTCTTCAATTAAATCAACCGTTGCATTTTTAAGCTTATTAAACCCATGAGGCAATTCCCCATCAAGATAGATCTCAAAATAAATCGGTTTATCAAGCTTCGACAAGAGTTTTTTGGTATTATGAGATAAAGTAAAGCGTTTCTCAGAAGTTAAATCGATACGAAAATGAAACACTTGTAATAATTGATACAAAAACAGGACTAGAAGTACTGATAGTATCAATTGAATTATATTCTTCTTTTTATTTATGATTTGCATGATGTTATAATATTAACTGCCTATACAATTCGATTATTCACTTCTTTTTAAACACTTAAACCACCTTAACTTTAAAGGTGCTTAAAATTGAAAACTTAGAAGTATTCATAAAGACTTTTCACTTTATCCTTTTTCATTTTAACCTTCGCAGACTTACCACTTTCTACTTTGCAATACCGTTCGAGTCGCAAATAAAAAGATTAAAGAAAGTCCTAAGAAATAACTGACATCTCTAGAGTCTATGACTCCTCGAGATAAGGATCTGTAATGCTCGCTGATTCCTATATTAATAATTTCAGTTTGAAATCCTTGAAAAACTAGAAGCTCTGATAGATAATCGAACCCTATATAAAAACTGAAACAAAGAACTAAAGACAATAGAAATGCGATAATTTGATTATCGGTAAGTGAACCCGCAAAAACAGCAAGAGAAACATAAGCTATTGCTAAAAATAATAAGCCTAAAAATGATCCCCAAAATGCTCCAACATCAATACTTCCAATAGGTTTCCCTAAATAATAAACTGACAAATAATAAATAAGACAGAATAATAAAGAAAACATGACTAGTAAAAGTGCAGAGAAAAACTTCGAAAGAACAATCTTAAAATCACTAATGGGTCGAGTCAATAATAACTCAATAGTACCCGATCTTTTTTCATCGGTAAACAAACGCATACAAAGAGCTGGAATCAGGAAAAGATAAATCCACGGAGCCATATCGAATAGGGTATCCAAATTAGCATAAGCCCCATCCAAAATATTATTATTACCTGGGAATATCCAAATAAATAAACCTGTAGAAAGTAAGAATATACTGATGATTAAATAACCACTTATAGCATTAAAGAATGATCGAAATTCTTTGAATAGTAATGTAAACATATATGAATGATATTTTGGAGTAGGTTACAAATTTGCAAAATAAAATTTAACACGACTAATTCAATGTAAATAAAGTACACATATAGATCATGCAAAATATAAAAAAGCATTATAGAATAAATATTCTATTGTCTAATTACATTTAATTACATAAATTCGCAGCATGATTTCAAAAGGGCTATTTTTTTTTATTATTGCATTTGTTTTTCTAACTGTATCAAGTTATGCTCAACAAGACAACTATACAACAACAATTAAATACCATAAGGGATTTGCACTACCTCATCATCAGTCGATAACATATGTTCGAAAAAGTTATATCGAAGCTATAGAAGTCAACTTTGGCTTCATCCCGTCCTCAAAACGAAAATGGGCCAGCCTCTATAGCCAACCAGAAATAGGTTTAGCATTTTATCACGGGAACTTAGGAAATGATGACGTTTGGGGACAAACAAATGCCTTATTTCCTTATATCAATTTTCACCTCTATAAAAAAGGTCGATTTCACCTTGTCAATCACTTAGGTTTGGGTGTTTCGTATAACAATAAGGTCTTTCATCCTACAAAAAACTATAAAAATACGCTTATCAGTTCCAGAATCAATGCTTTCTTCAGTTTTTCATTGAATACCGAATTCTCAATAAATTCGCAATGGCAATTAATAGCAGGCTTTGGCTTAAAACATATTTCTAACGGTGCTTCAAAACACCCAAACTCAGGAATTAATCTATTAACAAACAATTTTGGTATTAAATATGCTCTGAATAAGAGATCGGAAATTGCATACAGTAAGATTAAAAATTACACGAAGTTGGAGAATGAATATTCCATAACATGGAATCATGGTAGAAAGCAAGCTAAAGAGAATGACTTACATCGCTATTACATTTCAAACATATCGGCAAACTATGCTATAGGAATTAATGCCAAACAAAGATTAGGTTTCGGTCTCGATCTCTTTTACAACGAAGCAGCCAATAGAGGAGACTGGAATTTTGAACCAAAGACAGAATTTGAGGATCGTATTAGTCAAGGAATTCACATCTCCCATGATTTAATTATTAGCGATTTCACCTTTATAACTCAAGTAGGAGTCTATACTTTATACAAAACAAAACCCGAAGCCGCCGTTTATAGTCGAGTTGGCTTAAGGTATAATATAGGACGACATTTCTTTACAAATTTCAATCTTAAGGCACATGGAGGGAAAGCCGAGAATTTAGAATGGGGAATTGGATATCGATTTAAGAAGAAAAAAAATAGGCACATTACTTCTACTAAAACAAAATAAATTTCAGAAATGAAAAAACATACATTCTACTTTATACTTGCAGTCATTTCATTTTTATCAAGTTCATGTTCGAACTTCCTTTTGGGCGAAAATGAACGAATAAACAGAACTATTGAGATATCTGACATAAACAAGATTCAAATCGAAAGTATATTCGACATTGAACTTATTCAAGATGAGAAAGAGTACATTATAGCCACAGGGAGTCAAACTCAACTGGACAAACTAAAAATACACTCAAAGGAGAACACGATTATCTTAAGACACAATTTCAAAAGTATAATTACGAACGATGCACCTATAAAGCTTGAAATTTATCTGAAAGACATCAACACTATTCTAGCTCAGTCGCCTTCAAATATTACAAGTAAAACTAACCTTACGAATAACTTAAATATTCTTGTTTTAGAAAGTGCAGAGCTTGTAGAAATGAATCTAAACCTAAATTGCCAGAAACTATCGTTTCATGTAAAAGGACCTGTTAGTGGACGATACCAATTTAAAGGAGAATGCACCGAAGCGTCCTATATTTTAAATGGTACAACAAATATTGAAGCCACAGATTTTAAAACTCAAAACACCAATATTGCTCAAAATGGCATTGGCGAGGCTCATATTTTTGCAGAACAAAAAATTATGGCTACGATTTACAGCTTTGGAAATATATATTACAAAGGGAATCCTGAGATTATAATAAAGCGTATTCAAATTAACAACCAGAGTCCAATAGCTAAGTTGATACCAATTAAATAGCTCAAATTAAGCAGGCTCAAGAAACATGAGTCATATCCAACACATCTTCATAAATCATTTTAGCAAAACGAGCTGAAGCTCCTGCCCCTCCTAAATGCTGACTCAAGTCTTCATAATTTACTAACATTTTAGAACGATAAGCCTCATCGTTTAAGATTAGTTCTAGCTCAGAACTAATTGCGTTTGGATTACAATATTGCTGAATCAATTCTTTAACAACAAACTTATCTACAACAAGATTTACTAATGAAATGTATTTGATATTCAAAAGCATTTTACCCAAACGGTAAGCCAAACTTCCACCACTCATTTTATAGCAAACAACTTGTGGGATTTTGAGCAAAGCTGTCTCTAAGGTTGCGGTTCCCGAAGCAACTAGAGCAGCTTTCGATTGTTGCAATAAATCGTAGGTTTGATTATAAACAAAACTCAGTTTACTCCCTTTTGATACAGAAGCATAAAATTCCTTTGTAATTGAAGGTGCTGCAGCAACCACAAATTGGTAATCAGGAAAGCGAGTAGCTACTTTAAGCAATACTGGCAAAATTCGTTCGATTTCTTGCTTACGACTTCCTGCTAAAAGAGCAACAATTGGTTTTATATCTAATTGGTTTTTCTTAACAAATTGATCGAAGTTCTCATCTTTATTTGGGCGATTCTCAATGGCATCAAGCAATGGATTTCCACCAAAACTCACCTCGTAATTATGCTTTTTATAGAACTCTGTTTCGAAAGGAAATATGGTAAACATACGGTCAACATGAGCCTTTATCTTCTTAACTCGCGACTCTTTCCAAGCCCATATCTTTGGTGATATATAATAATGGACACGAATACCATGCTTCTTAGCAAAAGCTGCCATTCTTAAATTAAAACCAGGATAATCAACAAGAATTAATACATCGGGTGCGTAAGCCAATAAGTCAGTTTCACAAAGCGTGAAATTAGCTCGAATTGTTTTCAGATTTTTTAGAACCGTAATAAAACCCATAAAGGCTGTTTCACGGTAATGTTTTACCATCTCTCCTCCTTGAGCTTGCATCAAATCGCCACCCCAGAAACGAAAGTCTGCTTTCGCATCTTCGTTCTTAAGTTCTTTCATTAGGTTCGATGCGTGAAGATCACCAGAGGCTTCACCTGTTATGATGTAATATTTCATACTTAAGTTTTTGACGCAGATTTAAAAAGATATTTTATGATTGAAATACTCTTCAACTTATTGATAAAATCATCTTTTTAGATCATTGTAATCAGCGTCTATTTCTTTGATATTATAATCCAACTCGGAAAAGGAAGACAATAAATGAGTAAACAATTGTTGCAAAAAGAACACCACGAGCTGCTTTCAACCAATCTAATTTGATAAAAATAGTAAAGCAAACCACGTTACCAAAATATACAGAAACGGCCATCATCTTGGCATAAATTTTAAGAACCAAAACGCTATCAATAAATTGAGAAACGGTCATCTCATCACGGAAATTTATCGCATAAGCAATAAATATAGATAAAATAGGAACTATTAAACCGATAAGAGTTCCTATATAGGAATTATTAATCAATGACTTCATAATCCCAAGTTTTAAGGTTTTCTAATACTTCATGAGCTGTCATATCTACTTTCGTTGGCACAACTGATGCGTATCCATCTTTAATAGCAGACTCATCGGTATCTTCGGCATGAGGTTCAGCATTTTTAAACTGCCCAGTTAACCAATAGTAATCGCCACCAAATGGATCTTTACGATGATCGAACTCTTCTTTCCACATACCATCAGCCTGACGGCAAACACGTACGCCTTTGATATCTCCAACAGGAAAATTCACATTCAAACAAATGCTTCTTGGTAAACCATTCTTCACCACATTCTCAAAAATCTTACGCCCGAATTTAACACACTGAGAAAAGTCCGCCTTAGATTCAAAACTATCTAAAGAAAAACCTACTGATGGAATTCCAGCTAAACAGCCCTCAATGGTTGCTCCCATCGTGCCTGAGTACAATACACTTACCGATGTATTTGCGCCATGATTAATTCCTGAAACAACAAAATCTGGCTGACGAGGAACGATCTTATTCAAAGCTAATTTCACACAATCAACCGGCGTTCCCTTACAAGAAAACACCTTTAGGTTCTCCTCATCCTTAATTTTTTTGATACGAATTGGAACTTCAACCGTTATTGAATTTGATTTTCCTGAATTCGCTCTATTAGGTGCGATCATGTATATCTCCCCAAAATCTTTAACCATCTCATAAAGAGCTGCAATCCCCTTGGCATTTACGCCATCATCATTGGTTACAAGAATTAAAGGTTTCTTATTTGTTTGCGTCATTGTGTTCAATTTGATAAGACAGACAAAGATATCGAATTATGCTCGAAGTTAGAAGAAATGCATATTAAAAATTCTGCTTGTTGTTTGCCTTAAAATTCCTACTTTTGTAAGCTTGAAAATAGATGATTACTAAGGCAATCTTACCGATTTATGGCTAGCCTAACTAATCAACATTTTCTCAAACAAAGAAATTATCAGTATAAAAACCCTCATATAATGAAGATATCGTACAAATGGCTTAAGGACTATATAGATGTAGACTTAACGCTTGCTGAAATGGATGACATTCTAACTCAAATTGGACTTGAAGTTGGTGGTATTGAAAATATCCAATCAATTAAAGGAGGCCTAGAAGGCTTAGTTATTGGAGAAGTAAAAACTTGTGTACCCCATCCAAATTCAGATCACTTGAGTCTTACAACTGTTGATGTAAACTCGGATGAGTTACTTCCAATTGTATGTGGAGCTCCAAACATTGCTGCCGGACAAAAAGTGGTTGTTGCCACAGTTGGAACTGTTTTATACGATGGCGACGAGAGTTTTGTTATCAAGAAGTCGAAGATCAGAGGCGAACTTTCTTTGGGAATGGTTTGTGCTGAAGATGAAATTGGTTTAGGTCAAGGACATGACGGTATTATGGTATTGAATGGTGATGCTGTAGCAGGAACACCTGCAAAAGAATACTTCAATATTGAGGATGATACTTGTATTGAAATTGATTTGACTCCTAACCGTATTGACGGTGCTGGTCATATTGGTGTTGCTCGTGATTTAGCTGCTTACCTAAAACAACAAAAAGATATCGACTATAAAATTCCTTCGGTTGAAGATTTTAAAGTTGAAAATACAAATACAGCTATCGAGGTGATAGTTGAGAACGAAAAAGCTTGTCCTCGTTACTCAGGTGTTTGTATTAGTGGTATTAAGATTGAAGAATCACCAGAGTGGTTACAAAACCGTTTGAAAGCTATTGGTGTTAGACCAATCAATAATATTGTAGATATTACAAACTACGTGTTATTCGAGACAGCTCAGCCATTACATGCTTTCGATTACGCAAAAGTAAAAGGTGGAAAAGTTATCGTGAAAACATTAGCTGCTAAAACCAAGTTTACAACACTTGACGAAGTAGAGCGTGAGTTGCACGAGAATGACTTGATGATTTGCAACACTGAAGCGCCAATGTGTATTGCTGGTGTATTTGGTGGAATTGAATCAGGCGTTAGCGAAACAACTACCGACATTTTCCTTGAATCTGCTTATTTCGATTCTGTTTATGTACGTAAAACGGCTCGTCGTTACGGTTTAAATACCGATGCATCTTTCCGTTTCGAACGTGGTACAGATCCTAACAACACCGTATATGCTTTGAAAAGAGCAGCTCTATTAATTAAAGAAATTGCTGGTGGAACCATTTCATCAGATCTTATTGATATTTATCCAAACCCAGTAGCAGACTTTAAGGTTGAAGCCAATGTGGCAAAAATCGAAGGTCTTATTGGTAAGAAAATCGGCAAAGAAACCATCATCAAAATTCTTGAAGCTTTAGAGATTAAAGTGGATAAGATTGATGGTGACCAACTGAGCCTATTGGTACCTCCTTACCGTGTTGATGTAACACGTGAGGCTGATATTGTAGAGGAAGTGCTTCGTATTTATGGTTTCAACAATGTTGAAGTGCCTAATAAAGTAAATGCTTCGTTGAGTTATGCACCAAAGCCAGACGAGCACAAGCTTAAGAATATGCTTTCGGATATGCTCAGCTATGGTGGTTTCAACGAAATAATGAATAACTCACTTTCAAAAGCAAGTTATTACGAAGGTTTAGAAAGCATAGCAGAAGATCATACCGTTCGTATTAAGAACCCTTTGAGTTCTGACCTTAACGCTATGCGTCAATCATTACTATTCGGTGGTCTTGAAGTTGTGGCTTATAATATCAACCGTAAGAATGTAGATCTTAAGCTGTACGAATTCGGAAAATCATATCACCACATTGTTAATGAGGAAAATGAAAATCCTGTAAAGAACTATTTCGAGAATCAGCACTTATCACTATTTATGTGTGGTGCGAAAGCATCTACGAACTGGAACCTAAAGGAAGAGCCAACATCTTTCTTCCACTTAAAGGCATACACCGAGAATCTTCTTAAGCGTTTAGGTTTCAATATCGATAAGTTAAGAATTAACGAAA
>JADGEF010000044.1 GCA_016744515.1 Marinifilaceae bacterium
ATCGTCTAATAATATTGTAGGACTATAGCCTTTTATTCTTATATGGTCGCCAATAGTCGAAAAATCTGATTTTATAGATTCGGCTTCGTTTATGATACCTATAAAAATGCCTTCTGGTACTGTAGACCCTTCTATATTATCTGTGATTAGAATTTCTATTTTTTTTCCTATAAAAGATTGGGTCTTATCTATAATCGCACTTCCCTCATTAGTGAAATGTTGCCATAAAATTGTAATGTCGAAAGAGTGGTGCGTGTTAATTCCTTGAGATATTTGTAAGTCAAGAAAATTAAGGTATTCTACACCATCTATTTTTATACTCGTATTGGTTTGCAATGCCATTCTGTTACTGTTTAAACTAATGTGTAATTAATCGTCATTTTTAAAATGGTTCGTTAAGTTTTTGTTTCACCTTGATTGTCATACAGTTACAGCCATAATGAAATTTAACGTAAATAACTAACAGTAAGCACAATGCAAATAAGACTAGTTACTAATTACTAAAATTTAACGGATCATTATATTAATAAGCAGTTTGTAAATCAGTCTCATATCTTGATTCTCAAATCTCACGATCTATTGTTTAAGGATACTTACTTTATAAAATTGAGAGTAAAGCTTAGGCTTCAGTATTCCAGTCATTCACAACAGAAACATCTTCAAGCTTAATTTCTCGTGCCGATAATTTTATTTTTATTACCATCGGGCGTATTCCTTCCGAACAAAAACTTTCAATATAGTCCACGCAAAGTGCATCTATAAAATCAAGTTTTTTTAGTTTAGACATAGCATCGCGACGGTAAAAAGTAATACTACCGCTTTTGCGTTTATCAGGACAGGACATCCAGTCGTAAAGTTCAGTGCTGGAGGTCGATTCCAATTCTATCTCAATAATTCCGCCACCTACGGGTTTTTGTGAAGCTTGTCCGTTGACTATAATAGCCTGAGACATACCAAATTGGCAATTAATTACTTTTGCCACATTATTATCAATAATAAATTCAGCTAAAAATGACATATGGTTTGTGTTTTAAAGAAGGTTAGTCTTTATTCAGGAATTTTACTACTTTGCACTCGTTATTAGGAATACGTGATGGTTTCCTGATTTTAGAGTAAAAGGACGACACACATATGTATGTCGTCCTTCTTTTTTTTAACGAAATTAAACCCATTCGTTAATGTGCTCACCACTACCCATTCTAATTTCACGGGCAGAAATAGTAAACGCTTCAGCCATTGGCTTGCTATCAAAAGCCTCAAACTTCTCCTCGTACTTTACAAGGTAACCTTCAGTAAACGTCAATTCTTTCTGTTTAGCATCAGTATCACGCTTTAAGAAAGTAACTGTGCCATCTTTTCTTTCAAAGTTGTTACACATCCACTCAAACATGTCAGTGTCTGCTGTACTTTCTACAGTTAGCATTATACGACCACCACGTGTTACCGACGATGGACGACCTGTTGCATCAACTTCTTGAGTTAAATCGTAATTGCAAGAAAGAACATTCATTGTTTTTCCGCCTACTTCTAGCTTTGCTTTAAATGACATACACTTAAAATTTTAATGTTAATAATAATAATAATACAAGGGACCAAATTATGAATACTTAATTTAAAATACAACAACTTACATAGTAAATATTATAAAAAAAATAATTTCCATGCATGAATTAACATATAAAACTCGCTGAACACTCAGTAAACATAGGTATTTAAGCTACAGTTTTGTGAATCATTAAAAAATGTTTTTTTTCACTAACCACACACAAACCTTAACATACATTAAATGAGCCGTGTGATTAACGCATTTTTTAGGAGACTTCTATATATATTTAATCTGACACTTTTGATTTCGTAAAGGCTTTGTCAGCTTGTACTATCAGTAGGCAATACAGGGTGCAACAACACTTCTTTACCGAACAAACATAAAAAAGCGAGACAAATACACTTACTATCAAATGTTTTAATACTTTTGTAAATTATTATCGTTTAGTATTTCAATAAAGCAATATCGTTTAATATTTTCCTACTACACATAATCGGCATGAGTCCTTTTAGTTAAAAAGATAAAGTTGCTATATATAGGTGTATTTTTTATTTAAATGAAAGTAAATGCATAAGGGGATAATGCCTGTAGAGTTCGATAATGGTTTAAGAATGTTAATGTTTATTGTTTGCACTGCAGCGTGCGTGTTATCTATCGCCAGTTGTGGAGGAAAAAAAGTGGTTCACAATACAATATATACAGATGATCCAGAAGTGATTGAAATAAAAAAAGAGTATGCTAACATATTGCATATTCCAAAGGATAGTGTAAAAAGTATTTCGCTTTATTTAAATATAGAAAAATGGTTAGCTGTTCGAGATTCTTCAATAAGTAAGTTGGGATCTTTGAATATTAACTTTATACAGTATTTGTATTTCTTTAATAGAAAAATGCGTCTACCAACGAGTTTGGAGAAATTGTATGTTGCTCGAAAAACATATTTATTTAAGAATTCGGATTTTTTGAAAGAGGGCGATTTGGTTTTTTTTAAAGAAAATGACAGGGCTGTTAAGGAAGTTGGGTTTTATTTAGAGAATAATATTTTTGTGGCAGCCGATGCAGGTGGCAACTTAAATTTTTATCACCTTAAAGATTCGATTACTAAATTTAAACTTATTTCAAATGCAAGAATTGTGAGAGATGATAAGTAAAATGGACACAAGAAAAGAGGCTGAAATGATAAATACGATGCCTTTTAATTTGAAAGCCGAAATTGTTGCTGTGCTTTTGCAGGACAGAGGTGTGCCTCCTGAGCAAATGAGTGTTTATTACAATAGTGCATTCAATAGGCCCTTTAGAAGAGATATTGAAAAGGCTCTTGTTGGAGTGGAAGAAGAGTCCATGGACTTAGATCTTTACTTATCACGAAATGGTATTTTCGACCTTTTACCTGAAGGGGTAATTTATGAAAAAAATGCTACCGAAGGAGTAGAAACAATTCAGAAATTGATTCAGATTCATCAAAAACAAAAGAGAGAGGAGAAGGAGGCTCGTTTGTTTTTTAGACCCTTTGAAAATGAATTATTTAATCTTCTGGTTAGTTTGGAAAGACAAGAGTCTAGTTTGTTGAAAAGTCAAAATCGACAATTTCAAGAGTTTTTGGTTGATTTTTGGAATATTAAACCTGACTTAAGTGGTTCACAAAAGCATTTTCTATTAAAGGTGGCCCCTTTATCTTATTCAACTAAAGGGAATCTTGATAAAATATGTAAGGTGTTGCAAGTTTATCTGAAAAAGCCTGTTGTATTTAAAAAAGACACAACTGAGTCTATTGTTTACGATAAGGAAAGGAAAGGTGAACTTGTACTAGGAAGAAATTTTATATCTGGAAACAGAACCGAGAATTTTCCTTTAGTAAAATTTGTAATTGAAAATGTTGCGGAATGTGAAGTGCCAGAGTACCTAAAAGGGGGATCCATTTATAAATTCATTGAGGAGTTTCTTGAGTATCTGCTGCCTTTGGAGTACGAATTGGATATTAATTTTAAAACAAATACCGAACTTGCCAGTACTAATTTTGGCACTTTAGGTTATTCGTCTGTGTTATGTTCCTCTAAAATGAATACTGATTATGATTCTTAAAAGTTTATTTTCCGGAGACGTAAATACTGTCTCAATTTTATTTCTTTTTTTTGGAGCAATGATATTTGCTTTTTCGAAAGGTTTAAAAAAACTGCTATCCCATGATAAAAAAAAGACGATCGTTTATCTTCTTGTTGTTATTCTTGCTTTTGCTATTTGTTCCTTATTCACCATTTCTAATCTGATGTTTTATGGGATTGCTTCTAACTATACGGCTATTATGCTTATGAATCTATTGTTTGGAAGTTTAATGATTGGAGGTTTTGAGAAGTATTTTGAGTGGCCTGATAAACTAAAATGGGTGGCTCAGTTGCTTCTTATTTTATTAACAGTTTTGGTAGGATGTATGGTGTTTATTCAAATAGCAGGACGATTTGGAATTGAGAGAATGCATTATTTCTTTTTAACAGCAACCATTAGTTTTGTTTTTCCTTGGATGTTTTTGCGTTTGTTTGAGAGTGCAATGGATATGCCACTTGCAATTTATAAGAAGTGGGAGTATCCACTAAATAAAAAATACATACGCCCAGAATATGGCGAATTGAAAAATCCAAATATTATTACTTTGGAGTTTTATAAGTCAACAGATGCAGATAAAGCTTCCAGATTTAGGGTGAGGGCTCCAGAAAATATGGACTTTGGTATGTTTTTTTATTATTTTATAAATGATTATAATCAAAAACATCCCGAAGAAACGATTCAATATGCTTCAGAAATTAAAAATATGGACAGTTGGATTTTTTATCGCAAACCTCGATTCATAGGGCCATGGAAGCAGGTAAATACAGATCAGACTGTGCTTAGAAATAAGATAAAAGAAAATAATATTATTGTTTGCCAAAGACTGATGGACTAGCTTATTATAAAACATAATAAATAGAAAAAGGCTTATTGTATATCAATAAGCCTTTTTCTATTTACCAACTATTTAATAGATTCATAAGCGAACCATAGCAATTAAGCTTGTTCATAGTCACTATCCCATTCATTTCCATCATCGCCTTTTTGGCCTTCCATTTTAATTAAGAAATTCTTAGCTGGAAAATATGGTTTCATATGAATATCTAAATGAACACGATCTTTTTGAATAGGATCTTGCTCGAAACGCTTGATAGTAAAATTTTCGATCAATTTATCTGGACCTGATATTGTGTCAAGGAATTGGATAATCTGCTTCAGTAATTCTTTACGCGTTTTAGCATTAAAGTTCTCGAAGGCTCTTCTGTTCAGAAAGTCCATCATAACTTTAGTAACGTAATCAAAAACTCGAACAACAGAATAAGTTTGAAGCCCAAGGTTTGCTCCATTGAATAAAGTTTTTGCCGAGAAGGCCATTACCTTACCATATTCGTTAACCATAGGAATTAAGCCCAGTTTCTCAAGACTAGAAATCTCACTTTTACGAAGGTCAAACTTTACGCCTTGCACCTCATTAAGACCACCATACTTTTTACCTGCCGTAACCTGAGACATTAGAGTTTGATAAACCTTACCTGCAAGAGCTCCTGCTGGAGGTATATACAAATCATCCTCTTCGTTTACTTCGTCGTATTTGCCTCGTCCAACAAGCCAGTTGCAGCTCATCATCACGTTTGAGCGAAACATATCACCACCAGATAGATTAGCAGCACTAAACATCTCCATTACATCATCAGCTTCATCCAAATGTTCGAAATCGGTAATCATCATCACCTTGTTTTCGTAGGCAATTTTCCCCCATTTTTCGATAAGCATATTCGACCCCAGATAACCAGGTAAAACAAGTAAGCCATAATTCTCACTTAAATCAAGACGATCGTAGGTGTTTTTAATTTCTTCAGATACAGCATCAATAAAGCGAGTGTTGTCCAGATCCTTAATTTGATCCGAATCAGCATTCATAATAGAAATATTCTTTACTTTATCTTGTTCAGAGTTCTTATAAAAAAGAGACATGCTTCTATACGATCTCTCTAGGTCTCTTGTTTCTTCAATAGCACTTCCAAGATTCTCTTTTAGTGCTTGTGCAGTTTCCGATGCCTTATCTTTGCTGCGATCAATTATCTGATTAATATTATCGGAGCTGTTTATTGCCTCTGCCCAAATTTCAAGAGTCCTTTTTAATTCCTCACACTCTTCCTTTTTTGTGTTTTCTGTAAGGAATATTCTCTTTCGAGCTTTACGTTCAGGATTCATATTCTGAACCCCTTCAATAGCTGTTTCTAGTAAATCGAAACCTCCATATTTTGCGAGCTTATTAAAGCTCTCTTCTAATGGTAATTCGATAGTTGATACCGAGTTAGCCAACTGTTCTTTATTTTCTGCCATTGTATTATTTGTCTAGATCGTTTAATTCTTTAATCAACCCATTTATTACAGCCGATAGTGCCATTTTTGCATCAGGATCTGATAATGCTGCCTTAAGTATTTTATTGGTTTTGAGCTGTTTAATTATTTTGTTGTGTTGCTCTTTTTCCGCAGTTAATCCTTTCAGGAATTCACTTTGAGCCGTTATGCCTTTTATTCCAAAATCTCCAAGGTTGCTAAATCCAAGGGATTCTTTATGTGTCGTACCCTCTGACGTTTTGAACTCGACTTCAACCTTAGGCTGGTAGTGCTGAAACACTTCATTTACAGTATTTAAGCCTTTTACAATTTCTGGTTTAATAGGGGTGTCGTGTGTTAGTTTTTCAACTAAAAGGGTTTTATTCTGTGGAATTTCTTGTATTGCTTCTCCAGCACCTAATTTTACTTCTGTCCCACCAAGCCCAAAATTTTCACTCATGTGTTATGTTTTAGATTGTTAAAATGTTAATTTTTTATGATCTATTTATAGTATTGTTTAAAGAAGGGTTTACCTCCCCCCTAAAATCAATGCACTCATACTTTAAACTTTAATATATTTTTCTTGTCAAATCGAACCTTCACTTTTTGTCCTGATTTTAGTTCGTTCCCTATTATCATTCTTGAGAGTGGTGTTCGCAATCGTGTTCGTATGATATTGCGAAGAGGACGTGCGCCATATTGAGGAGAATAACCTTCTTCGGCTAACTTTTCCCTTATTTTTTTATCTATATCTATATCTATTTCCTGCTGCTGAAGAGCGTTTATTAACTCTTTAAGTTGTAGGTTAAATATTTTTGTGATATTCTCTTTTGTAATGGGTGCAAATGGAACAATCTCAGTAAGTCGTCCAAGGAATTCAGGGCGGAAATGTTTCGCCATGCTTTCCATTAGTTTATCAGACTTAGGAAGTGTGTTTGTTTTGGTGAATTGGTCAACGATTGATTGGCTTCCAATATTAGAGGTGAATATAATTACAGCATTCGAAAAATCTCCTGTTTTTCCGAGCCTATCGTGTATGGTTCCTTCATCTAATATCTGAAGAAAGATGTCAAATACAGATGGATGCGCTTTTTCTATTTCGTCGAATAAAACAACAGAGTAAGGTTCTTGTCTAATCTTATTTACCAACATACCACCTTCTTCGTATCCAACATAGCCTGGAGGAGCTCCATAAAGGAGCGCTGCTGAGTGCTCTTCCTTGAATTCCGACATGTCGAAACGTATAAGGGAAGCAGAGGATTGAAATAAGAAATTGGCCAATTGTTTTCCTAATTCGGTTTTACCTGTTCCTGTTGGTCCTAAAAAGAAAAAAGACCCAATTGGCTGACCAGGTCTATTAAGACCAGATCTAGATTCTAATATCGATTCGCAAACAGATTTGACAGCCTGATTTTGACCAATTACTGTTGATCTTAAAGTGTCTTCCATTCCAAGAAGACGATCTCTTTCCCTTGTCATTATCTTACCTACAGGGATACCACTTACTCGAGATACCGTTGTTGCAAGGTTATGAAAGTTAATTTCTTTGGTTTGGCTCGATATTTCTTGTCTTAAAAGAGTAATCATCTCACGGCACTCTTCAATAAGATCTTTATTTTCTGCCTGATCTTCTTGTGGTTGTCCAACATAGATTAAAAATTTCCTAAGTCCAGCAGCAATTACATTAATGTCGAAGGTTTCACAGTTTGGATCGTTAAGCTGCTCCTCTAAATGGTTTATTTCTCCAGGAAGCGTGTCTATTTGTGCTCGGACACTTGCCATTGAGCGGTCAATTAAGTCAATTGCTGAATCGGGTAATTTCCTTTCACTAAAATGGCGTGATGCCAATGTTACAGATTCTTCAATTTGATCGGCATTTATAATGAGCTTGTGGTGATCCTGAAGTTGAGCTATAGAGCTCGTAGTCATCTCTATGGCATGGGCGCTGTCTGGCTCTTCTAGATTTAAGTGTTCGAATAATCTTTTTAATGAGCTATCTCCGTCAATCAACTTCCTGTATGCATCGTTAGGGATGGTGCCAATTAAGATAAAATTCCCTTTGTTGAGTTCTGATTTTAAAAGATGAACTACGCCATTATTCCCTGTTTTGTCATCGATTAATGTTTGTAGGTCATCAAGAAAAAGAATTGGTCGATTTAATTGTTCCAATTGTTTGAAAACCTTTCTTAGGCGATCTTCAATTTCACCTTTATAAGTAGCTCCAGCAAGAATATTTTCCATATGGAGTTTTAATATTTTCGATTGGGCTAGTAATTCTGGAGCTTTCCCTTCTGAAATTATTTTTGCCAACCCATTTATAATTACAGATTTGCCAACCCCAGACTCACCTGTTATAAGAACATGTGGTTTAGTGAATCGTCCAATAATTTCTATAATACTAAGCAGTTCCTGGTCTCTCGCAACAACAGCCGTTAATTCCTCATTCTTAGCCATGATAGTTAAGTCAGAGTAATATTCTGATTCTCCCGTTTTTTTGGCCTTAGATAAACTCGTGTTTAAAGAGCTAGGGTTTGTATTGTTCTCTGCAGAAAGTTTACTTTGTATTTGATCTCGTTGAAGCGGAAATGTTTTTAATTGATCGAAAGTGAATCCAACTCCTGGGGTTGATAGTGCTGCAAGTACACTTAAGGCACCTAACTCGTCATTATTTGCTAGTTGATTTAGTTCCTCAGCTTCTTGGAAAATAGATTCCACTTCTGAGTCTGCTGGTATTGGATTTGAGAGTTTTGTGCTTTTAGGATATCCTTCAATCCTAACTTCGGCCCATTCTTCCATATAATACACATCAATATCCATAGCAAAAAGCTCATCGCGAATCCCACTGTCTTTGTGCAGTAAGCCTTTTAATAAATGGGCAGGAGCAAAATTTGGATTATTAAATTCTCTCGCACACGACTGTGCTACTATTATGATATTTTTAACATCCTCCGATAGTTTTACTAAGCTATTTTCAATATATGTCATGGTTTATTTTTTAAAATTAAACAATAAAGGCAACAATTCATTGTTGTTTCATATTACATAGATCATAAGAAAGCCCTTTACTATGTGTAAATAATATAGCAAATGTAATTATTATATTCTATTTTGATATTTATTCGGAATAATTTTCTTCATAAATGAATGTTTTTTGATAAATTCGTTATTTCTTTACTGCCTGAAACAAATTCAATTATCTCACACCAGTTACTATTTAATATTATTTACAACTTATAGCTTTGAATAAACCTTACTATACATTACCATTACGATTCGGGAACTTGTGTAAAAAAAACAATCTTGAACATTGTAATTTGACAGACTCAATATCACAACATTTATATTTAATAATAACAACAGGCCTTGGCGATTGTTTGTATGATGAAAAATTCGGATGTTCTATTTGGGAAAGTGATTTTGACAATAAAATAAATGATAGCAGATTAAAAGAACAGATCAGAAATGATTTATGTCTATCGATCAAAAGTCACGAAAAGAGGCTAGATAACGTAGGGATTGAGATTACTTTTTCACATGCTTTGGTTGGCGTTGGGAAAGATGTAAGAAGTATAAAGAAAAAGCTGGAGATGATTATTACAGGAACCTTGGTGCAAACAGATGAGCCTTTTGCATTCTCAGGATACTTTTACATGGGACCTTTGTCCTATTATTAAAATTTGGAAACAATAATGGAGCATAAAGAGTTAATAAAAGAGAGAATGTTGATGATGGCTGCTCGGATGTGGGCTGCGGAAGAAGTTTATGACGAATCTTCTTTTGATCCATTGGTGAGAATCCTTATTTCTGCACTTGCAGCGGAAAGCGAATCTATCTACCATGAGATGGATCAAGTTCAAGATAGAGTGGCAAAAAAGTTAATGAATCAACTGATGCCTCATATACATGGAGGCGTTCAACCTGGGCACTCGATTGTTATTCTAAATCCAACAGATTCGGTAATGTTATTACCTGCACAGTATAAATTTATTAGTAGGGTGCGAAATGAATTTGATGTGCTGAATGAATTGCAATTTATATCACTTAGCGACACGGTGTTGTTTAAAGGAGGTGTAAGATATATGTTATCCAACTCAATTCATTATCAAATAAATGACTTTCGTTTTAAAACGAGATTTAAATCTGATGCACTTGAGGGAATAGTAGTTGACAAGTCGGAAATCTTATTAGGAATAGAAATACCTGAAGATTCAACAGGCTTGAAAAAATTTAGATTGTTTTTTGATTTTAAAGACAATGATTTAATTCGTGATAGGTTTTATAGACACTTAAAAAATGCTAAGGTCTATTGTAATAATGAAGAACTAAATGTTGATTTCGGCTTGCTGTTTAATGACGAAGATGAAGAAGATGTTAACTGGGGTAATTCGAGTAGTGAATTTGGAAGTTTACGTAGAAGAGTATTGAATTTTTATGAAAGACAATTTGTAACTATCGAGTCGAATTCTCAATCATCACCTTATTTTCCAACTAAGGGATTAGCTGATGATGAAAGAATTTGTTGGTTGAGAATTCGTTTTGATGAAGATTTCGATTCTAAAATTATCTCATCGATAAATTGTTTTGCTAATGCTTTACCTGTTGTTAACCTTACCGAAAGAGAAAAGGTTTTTAAGAGTAGTGAAAACTTATCAGTTATCAGTTTACAGGATGAGGAAGATTTTTTTGCATTGGATGTTGTAGAAGGTGACAACGGGAAGGTGTATGAGGAGTATGGAGCACAAAATGGTTCAGAATGGGAGAATGGATCGTACCTTTTGAGACGTGACGGTGTAGCTGGGATGTCAACAGAGAATGTAGGAGAATCAATTAATTTTTTGATTGGTAAAATGAGAAATGAAAGTGCTGCATTTTCGATGTTGGACAATGGTAAATTTTCAAATGACTTAAAAGTTTTAGGACAAATTACTTCCCGTTTAGAACAGTCAATTGCACAAAAGAAACGATATCATAGTCCGGTTTATATGTTCTTAAAATACAAAGAAATTGCGGATACTATTTTTGTGAAGTATTTCACAACGGCAGGAAAACTACTTAAAGGTATTAAGTCGAATACGCCAATATTACCTTATAAAGGATCATCTATCCAGCAAACGGGTGGGTATTTTATTACCCCAATTGTTGGTTCACGAAATGTTCTCTCATCAGACGAGCAATTGTATAACAATAGGTACATGATGTTATCTGGCGGACGAATTGTGACGAAAAAAGATGTTGAAAGCTTGATATATAGCACTTTTGGAGACAGGATTGGAGGGATTAGTATAGATAAAGGATTAATGGAAAGTCCGGATTTACTAACAGGTTTTGTTAGAACAATTGATATTAGAGTACAGTTTAAAGGAAATGATGTTAAAATTGATACTGCTATTTTGGAAGGACGCGAAGTGTTGCAAAATTTAGAAGAAAGAGGAAGTAATATTTATCCTTACTGTTTGTTTATTAATGAAATTCAAATATTTAAACAATAATGACAACAAAAAACATTGAATCTCGTCAATTTAGAATTGACTCAATGATTTCTATTTTTTTTATTTTGCTTATTCTACCCTTAGCAGCATTATTAGGCTTTAAGTACTATAATGATGAAGTTTTCCCTGAGGTTAGTTTTGATGTGTTAGGTGATGAACACTTAGTAAATGAAATGTTAAAATTCAGAAACAATACAGATGGTGATCATACCTATTCATGGGATTTTGGTGATAGTACCGAAATTGTGAATGAAAGAATACCTGTTCATACCTACGTAAAAGAGGGAGACTATACAGTTACCTTAACTGTAAATGATCAATACGAATACAAAGAATTGATTCATGTCCAGGGTATAAAAAAAGAGATTCCCAAGCTTGTAGTACCATCAATAGTTGGACCAAGAAAAATGTATATTGATGCTAAAGCTGTCTTTACATGTCCTACTAAAGGCGTAACTACTTGGGCTTGGAGAGTTGGAAAGTCCAATAAAGTTTATTCGAATAAGCAATCTGTTAAATTTTCATTTTCTAAGCCGGGATATAAGAAAATATCACTTGTAGTTAATGGTAATAGAACGTTTGTAGCAAATAAAAAAGTTTATGTAAGAGTTAAGCCTTCTAAGAAGCGAAAATTTGCTTCAAAGCCAGAACCGGTAGGTAAAAAGAAAGAAGTTTATATTCCTGAAAGCCCAGAAGTGTATACGGTATTTAAAGATATTGAAGAAAAAGAAGAGCTTGTTAAGTTGCCATCGGATGATGAATTAGCTATGATGTTTGTAAAGATATCTAAAGGTGAAGGTGATAAGGAAAAATTCCTGAAATCTTTTTATTCAAGTAATAAGCATTTGATGGTGATATGTAATAAAGAGTTAATGTCTTTTAAAAGTATGATAGCTGATGTTGAAGGCAGAAGAATTGTATTGAAAGAATTTTCAACTATTAGAAAAAACAATGTTAGTATTATTAGTGTAACTGTACGTTACAAGAAAAAACGGGGTATAAAAAAATAACGGACTATTTTATGACACATGAAAAGAACTTGTATCAGCCAGTAAACTGGGTTGACGGGATGAATATTAATAAAAAACATTTTATTAGTCAGGAAAATGCTTTTGCACAAAATTGCATGAACTTAGCTAGACTGTCTATAACAAATTTAAATTATGGTTTAGTTAAGAGCGAGAAGGGTTTCTTATGGATGGAAATCAATAATGAATTACAATTACTTGTTAAGTTTGAGACTGTAAGGTTTGTATTTCCAAGTGGATTTCAGTTAACAATTTCTGATGATAAAGATACACAGCGAGAGCTTGCTTGCGAATTGCCTTTATCGGAGACTGAGGCGATCTATTATGTCGTATTATCTACCGATCCTTTTACACGACAACCAGTTGGCATGGCTGATGCTTCAGAGAGTCCGATACGAAAACCATATGTGTCTTCTAAGCTTAAAATATCTCTTGTGGAAGAAAACCAAGTGTCGGGTGAGCCTGTTGGGTTAAATCATATTATTATTGGTCGAATCGCTAAAGAAGAAGGAAGGTGGAGTATTGACACTAATTATATGATTGCGTCTTCGGTGTTGGTTGCTAATCCGAATTTAGTAGATGTTCACAAAAAAGCCGAAATTTCTCTTACTTCAATTGAGCAATATTCTTTGGATATAGTCAATAAAATTAGAATGAAGCAGCAAGATAATCCTTTGGCGATGGCTTTTAATGAAATATGTCAAAAACTGGTTGACTATTTAAGTGTGAATATGTCTAACTACAGATTAACTATACCTCATCAGCCTCCTGTCGAAATGGTAATTTTAGTAATGAATTTGGCACGTTTATTTAAAAATACCATAAATGGATGGAAGGCATGTGGGAAAGATGAATTCATGACATATCTTGCAGAATGGTGTAATATTAATCAAGGTGATTTTGAAGATATGTTGGGGCAAATGATTAAAAACAACTATGATCATAATAGGATTAATTTATCGATTAACAAGTCAATCCTTTTTCTCGATTTATTAGCGAATATGTTGAAAATATTGTCTGGTTTAGATTATATCGGTAAGATAATTGAAACAGACCTCTTTGTTAAGGAAGAGATTATTGGGGAGGAATTAATTGAAGGATCTACAACGGCAAAAAATAAACGCCCTTTCTTTTTTGGTAAATCATAGAAATTATTAATCAAACAGAATTTTAACAAGATAGCTGTATAAAATATGAAATCACTTAATGCTAAACAACGAAGGAAGGCTTTTGTCATTTATCTTTTATTGTTTTTATTGACCACCTCATTGGTGGTTGTAATCGTATTCTTTAATCTCCAGGTTCCTGAGAAGGAAAACAAGTATCTTAAAAATAGGCTTGAGTATTTGAATATTGAGAAAATACAGGTAATGAATTTTGCGAAAAAAATGAATAAAGTGAAAGGTTTAATTGATACAATTGGTGTCAAAGGAACAAGTATTGACTTTACTAAACAATTAATTTCGACAGAATTGGCCGTGATGCGTACTCAGTTTGCTTCTGAAGACAGTACTTCATTTGTTGGGATGTATAATAATATTATTTTGACTTATTTGGAGTTAAAAGAAGCAAAGATTGAATTGTTAAGTCTTGAAGATGCAAAGAAAGATATAGAATTGTATGTTGAGATAATTGGCGATTTGAAAGACAAGTTAGAGGCTAAGCAGAGAGATTTAGATATTTATAGACAGATTAATAAGTAATTTAATGATAGTGTCAAATAGCTGTATCTATATTTTGTTATATGGAGAGCTAGGATTTATTCATATCTTAGAATACTAGTCTTGTGGCTATGGTTCACTTCGATATTTCGGAGTATGCCGGTTCATACTCAATAAAAGCAGCTACACTATGTGTAGCTGCTTTTATTATAATAATCTCAGTTCTGAAACATAATAAAAAAGATAGTGTTTTATTAAAGGGATTCTCTTAGTTCTATTTTATGGGTACTTAAACAAATTTTGATGGAATTTACCTGAAACTGAAAGCCAGGCGAAGGACGAGTTCCCTTGGCGCAGGAGAGCATAAATATGCGCAAAAGACCTTCCTTTTGCCAAAAGACGACTTAAAAGTGCGAAGAACGGTCTACTTTTGGCGCAGGAAGCATAAGAAATCCCCAAGAACCAGTCACTTAAGCGCAAATGATCAATAAAGAGACAGAAGAGCACCCCAAACTAACAGTGTGGGGTGTTTTTATAAGCTATGATAAAGACAAAAATCATGAACAACAAAAGGCAGATCCCCCTTAAAGATCTGCCTTTACAACTTAAACTAACCGAAGTCTAATTGATAATCACTGTCCCATTATAAGCTTTGTTTAAAGCATCAGATAACCAAGTTGGTTTTGCAAAACCATTCCCTGCTCCTGTTGCATCCGATTTCTCAGTAAATGATAATCCGGAAACGGCTTTTATAGTATTACCTGTTCCCATCTGATCGAATTTTACGTTTGTAATCACAATATCGCCAGCAGTAATTCGTGCAGCAGCATCTGTATCTTTAGACGAAGTGTAAAAGTATGCTTGTCCTTTATTATCGGCTAAACCTCCAATTACGATATTGTCGATATTCATTTTACCAGCACCTTCTTTCAAGTAGAATGGCTTTTCGCCCATTCCAAAAACCGATAGATTCTTTAAAGTAGCATTTGTCATTGGTGTTGCAGCTCCATTGTCGCCATTATTCGATCCTTCGATACCTGATTTTGCAGAATTAATAGACATCCAGTTCATACCAGTACCTGACCATCCATCAGCAAAGTCAATTCCATCATCGCCACTCTCAAAAGAAACCAGGTAAGATGCGTTTACCGTTCCACCAAAAAATTCCATTCCGTCGTCACCACCTTTGTATGAAACAACATACTCAACAGTTGTACCTGAACCCACTCCGAAAAGAGAAAGACCGTTAAATTCTTTTTCGTTTGTGTACTTGTAACCTGTATACTCTAAACGTAGGTAAGAGATTTTACCCGAATTATCATCAGCTACATCGCCACCATAAGCCAAACCTGAAACCTCAGCACCTGCACTACCCGAATTTGCTTTATTTGTTGGCGCTTTTCCACAAATAACTAAACCACCCCAAGCTTCAGCCTCAGTTTTTTCACAAGTCATTACAACTGGAGCTTCAGCCGATCCATTCACAAAGATTTTAGCCCCTTGCTCAACAGCTATATAACGTACATCTGTATCAGTTGCACTAACTTCAGAAGCTATAATTACAGTTCCTGCAGGTATAGTTAAACTAGCACCTGCTTTTACCACAACTGCTCCGCTTAACACATATATGTTATTTGCATCCAAAGTCATATCATTAGTAACATCACCTTCGAAAGCAACTTTTGCTACAACAGCATCGCCAAATACAGTTGTATTTGCATCGATAGTGTTTAAAGCATCTGATACCCATTCTGGTTTATTAATACCATTCCCTGCGCCTTTTGCTTCAATATTCTCTCCAACTGTTAAAATGCTAACCGCTTTAGTTTGTCCGGCTTTCATATCAACAAAATTGGCATTTGTTACAATAATATCACCTGCATTTATTCTTGCTGCAGCATCGGTATCGCTCGATGAAGCATAAAAGAAAGCTTGTGTTTTCTCTGCTGCTAATCCACCAATTACGATATTATTGATATTCATCATACCAGCACCTTCTTTCAGGTAAAATGGCTTTTCACCCATTCCATAAACTGAGATATTCTTTAAAGTTGCATCGGTCATAGGCATTGCAGCACCATTATCGCCATTATTCGATCCTTCGATTCCTGACTTAGCAGAATTCAGCGAAAACCAATATTCGCCAACTCCCGACCAACCATCAGCAAAATCGATTCCATCGTCGCCACTATCAACCGATACCAAGTGAGACGCATTTACTGTTCCACCAAAGAACTCCATACCATCGTCACCACCTTTATACGAAACTACATAATCGACAACAGTTCCAGAACCGACACCGAACATCGATAGCCCGTTGAATTCTTTTTCGTTGGTATACTTATAACCGGTGTATTCCAAACGCAAATTCTCAATAGAACCTGAACTGTCGTTTGGTTTATCGCCACCATAAGCTAAACCCGAAACCTCAGCACCTGCACTGCCAGCGTCAGCTTTGTTGGTTGGAGCGTATCCACAAACAACTAAACCTCCCCAAGCTTCGGCCTCTTTCACTACCGATGTCATTACAACTGGTGCCGAAGCATTACCTTTAATATAAATTTTTGCACCTTGCTCTACTGCAATATATCTTACATCAGCATCGCTTACCGATGTAGCAGTTGCTTCAATTCTTGTTCCTGCTGGAATCGTTAAACTACCCCCTTTTTTTACGACTAATGCACCCGATAACTTATAGGTTTTCGATGCATCAAGACTAATTTCTTCACCATCCATAATTTCACCCTTGAAATTTTCGGAGTTGAATTCTCCTTCAGGTTTTGGTGTTGGTTTAGGATCATCATCATCCGAACAACTTGAAAAGCCGAGTACCGAAACTGCCAATAAGGCTAATAATAACTTTTTCATTTTCTTTTTTTTATTAGATTCTAAAATGGATATCATATTTACAATTGATTATTCTTATCGATTATTTTAAAAAGTATAGCTTAAGCCCATACTCAGTGTTACTCCTTTATTATAAGATTTCACAAGCCAATCTTGACTCGTATTTTCCTGTATTCTTTCAATGTCTTGATTAAGTATATTCTTTGCTGAAAAACTCAATCCCCAATTCTTAATTTTTGATTTAAAAACAAGATCAAGGGTATGCACCGCCTTGTCAACTTGATTACCCAGACTTGAATAACCAATCAGGTTTAAACGATCAGATACATAGCCATAAACCAAAGTCGATGTCACTACATTCTGCCCATCATTCCAAGCATATTTATAAGTTAAATCTGCATTTGCAATTATTGGAGCTGCTCCTTGTAATTCTTCCTCATCCTTATTAAAATTCGCATTGAATTGCCCTTTGGTTTGGCTAATGATTTTATCTGCATTCAACTCCTGCTTAGTTTCCATTAAAGTAAGATTCGTACTTAGGGCTAATTTCTTGGTCGATTTTCCTGTTGAGACTGACCATAAATCCTTTTTCAACTCAAACTCTAAGCCATATAGGTAAGCCCAATCGCCCGTATTGCCATAGGTAAATTCATTCCCAGCCGAAGCTCTTACAAATTTGTTTATCGGATCGACAATATATTTACCAAAAGCTGCTACTGAAATCAGTTCGCTAGGCTTAGGGAAAAATTCCCACTTAATTTCACCATTGTAATTAGTCGAAGGGGTTAAAAATGGATTACCAACAGTAACATCGGTTATACCTTCGAAAAGGAATAAAGCTGTTTCTTTAAACTGAGGCAGTGTGTATGTAATACCTGTTGCAAATCTTAAATTCGATTTGTCATTTAAGGCATATTTTAAAGATAAATTTGGCAGTACCTTCAGCTCGGTGAACTCTTCGTCACCTTCTCCCAATGAGGTTTTATATTCAATTTTCTGATTTACATTCTCTACTCGAAACCCAATTAATGCTAAGAACCGAGAATTAAAATTGTATTCTAAACTGGCAAAACCGGCGTTAATATTCTGCTCTCCATCGTAGGTCGAAAGAGTCACAAAATTGTTTGAAAGAACTCGAAGGTCAAACAGTCCATTCTGTAGGTTTTTGTTATTAAAATAGGCATCCACATCAAAAATATCAACGCTTTGATTTGTTTTGATTTTGTGATTGAACTGAGTCGACTCGAAAGATCTTTTTTTATACTTCCCAAAGTAACCGATAGTCAGCTTTGCTTTATATTCGGCATCATCGAAACCTTCACCAAACCTGTAATCCACATTTATGTTTACGGCCAATTCATCTTCGGTTAAATCATGAAAATAACGGTTGTTATTAGCCTGATCATTCGTAGCAAATACTTTTTTATAATCATCCTCACCTTCTAAAGTATTGTGTCTTCTGTCTGGAACACTATTATCAACAGTATTAAAGGCAACTCCCCAATTAAAATCGAAACTCTTATTCAACTTATGCTCGCCAAGCAATTGGTTAACTAAAACCGTATTTCGTTCATACTCTGTACGTCGTACATAGGCGCCAACTTCAGCTAAATCGAAAATTGTTCCTCGTAAGTTCTTAAGTGATTGTTCTGATGTATTGAGTAAAATTGAGTTGTAAAATATCTTGTTCGATGCCCAATTGTAATTCAAGTTCAACATACCTGTGGTTTGCGTATTATACTTAAACTGCTCCCCTTTAAGGTCGGTTCGCACATAGTCGCTACCATTTATTTTACGCTGTAGAAGTTCGCTGTAGTTATATTCATTATCGAAAGATAAACTGGCAAAGATGTTTAAATCTGAATTTTCGAACTTAAAACTATTCCCTCCTGATAGCGTAAAATCAAAATTAGGATAAACCGTTTTTTCTTCAGAATTCCATGTGCTTTCAAAATCATAAACACTCAAATCTTGAGGGTAATCGAAATTATCGAAGCCTAATATTCCAGGTCCATCACCTAAGTAGAACTCATCAGCATCAGCCAAGCTTAAGTTGTAACCCGATTTCAAACCAATCTTTAAGAAACTCTCTCCTAAATGCACTTTAGAGATTACATTGATATTTGCACCAGCAAAATCACCATTTAAATAGGCAGTCGAAACCTTTTCAACATCTACAAACTCGATAATATCAGTTGAAAATAAACCAAGATCGATATTCTTAAGCTCAGCATTATTCGATGGCAAAGGCAAGCCATTCAAAGTCGTTGTATTATAACGATCACCTAATCCACGAACACTTAAACCCTTATTCCCTTCTTGCTTACTTACGCCAGTAATTTTGCTAGCTGCCGATGCTGCATCGGATATGCCTTGGATAGCTAACTGTTGTGCACCAATGGATTGTTTCATCACCGATGATTTCTTCTGATCCATTAACAATACCAAAGCTGATTCTCGCTTCGCCTTAGCAATTACCACTACATCGTTCAGCTCTACTGCTGAAGCTCCCATTTCAAAATTGACAACTGGAATAGCACCCTCAACAGTTTTGATATTTTCTTTAACTAACTTCTCATATGAGATAAAAGAACAGACTAGATTAATTGTTCCCACTGGGACATTATTAAGTACGTAGTTACCATCAAAATCAGTTACTGTACCAATTGTTGTTCCTTCTACATAAATCGAAGCTCCAATTAAGGTCTCCCCAAGTTTAATATCTTTCACGTTTCCTGTTATGCTCGTTTTTTGAGCAAACAAAGTCAAAAAAGATAAGTTTAATAATATAAGTAAGAATACCTGCTTTGTCATTTTCGTCTTAATAAATCTATTCGTATTTCTATTTCTTGTTCACTATGCGATTTTAGACAAGAAAGCCGACAAGCATGTTAAATTCATTTTAAGTGAAAATCATCAAAACAGAAAAATCAAGTTAAATACATGTTAAGGGAAAGTGAATTGTTAACGCAAATGAAAATTCAGGTTAATCAACCCAAAGAGGCTTATAAAGTCAAACTCCATAAATACCAACAATATCAATGGCTTAAGAAGCTAAACCTATGTAAACACAAGGGAACTTTGTTTTAGAGTACAAAAAGAAAAAATATGGGAATTTTGAAATTTTGATGATCTAAACTCTGTTAGAACGAACCTATAAAAACGCCTACAAACACTATAAATAGGACAATCTTAAAATTGAACTGCCAATTCGACTATCAATTTAGACTCTCTTAATCATTCCTTAACATATTGGTAAGTTTCTTTTAATCAATCCAAATAAACTTTCTTCTATTTTTGGTCATGTAAAAACAAAGCAGCACAATAACATTATAACCGCTGCCTTATTAATCAACAATGCTCAATCAGAAATAGCATTATATACAAACATTAAAAATTGACAAGATGAAAAAGATTGTATTCCTTTTTACCGCACTACTTATTCTAGGACTTACTTCTCAAGCTAAAAATTTAGTAACACTTAAAGGTGATAAAGAGGTAAAAGCAGCTGAATTAGCAACATTAAATACAACAAGCCTTTCAGGTGTTGTGCTAGATAATGAAACTGGCGAGGCACTAACAGGGGTTGCTATACATTTCGAAGGTTCAAACGAGGTTGTCTACACCGATTTTGATGGCAACTTTAAAATGGACAATATCGTTCCAGGCAATTACAATATCTTATCTAACTATATCTCTTATAGTGACAATAAGCTTAAAAATGTAAATGTTAGCGGCCAGAATAATGTTATTCGTTTAGTTCTAAAAAAAGATTAATTATTACCGATGAAAAAAAGATTTAGCTTAATCCTTTGTTGCCTAATATGCATGATGGTAAATCATGCATTTTCTCAATCGATAAAAGAAATTGAAGGCTTATATTATAGTGTTGAAGGCGATTTATATACAGGAACATATACCGAATTCTACGAAAATGGAAACAAAAGAATTGAAATGAATTTGCTGGAGGGGAAACGTAATGGGAAAATTACCCTCTTCTTCGAAAATGAGATCAAAAAAGAAATTCGCTCCTATATTAAAGGCTTAATGGATGGAACTTGGATTACTTGGAATGATCAGTCTATTAAAATTGCAGAAGCTCGATACAAAAGAAACAAGAAACACGGCAAGTGGTACATTTGGGATGCAAATGGAATAAAAAGATATGAAATGGAATATAATGAGGGAGAAAAGATTGGCACTTGGCTAATTTGGGATAAGAATGGCAAACTCATTAAAGAACGAAAGTTCTAATAATTTTCTATTGTGGGGAGTTTTAGTAGTGCTCCTTAAGTCGCTTAATCAAAAGATTGAGCGGCTTTTTTGCAATTTTAAGCATACGTGTGCGTTAAAACAGTAAAAACCATTAAATTTGGTGCAATCATAACCGCTAAACGTATTTTTAAATGAGCACAGATTTGAAGACAGAGAAGAAAGACAAGATTTACAAAATCGTATTAATCTCATTGGGAGTTATACTACTTACCGTATCTATCCTTTTCTTAAAAACATATAGAGAAAACAGGCAGTATATTTCTGAAATTAAAATCGAAAAAGCGGATCTTGAAACTGAACTAAGAGGATTATCTCAAGACTACGACTCGCTACAAACAAGTAACGACACTTTAAACCAAATGCTTGTTACAGAAAAGGATAAAATCGATGAATTACTAGAGAGAATGCGAGTTTTCAGAAATAACTCATATTTCGAAATCAACAAATACAAAAAAGAAATTGGGACTCTTAAAGGTGTTCTGCGTAGTTACGTTATTCAGATAGATTCTTTAAACAGTAAAAACAAAGAGCTAAGTGCTGAAAACCTTCGTGTAAAAAAACAAATTTCGTGGGTAAAAGAGCGTAACGAAAAATTAGAAAGTACAACTCAGAATATGAAGGAGCTTATTTCGAAAGCTTCAGCTCTAGATGCAACAGAGATTAATTGTTCGCCAATAAACAGAAAAGGTAGAGTCATTAAGAAACTATCGAAAACAGTTAAACTTAAAGCTAGTTTTAAACTTAGAAAAAACATCACTATTACAGCTGGACTAAAGACAATCTACATTAGAATTTCTCGTCCTGATGAAGTTATTTTAAGTAATCCTGAAGGTTTATTATTCGAATACGAAAATACGAAAATAGCATTTTCGGCTAAGCGTGATATTGAATATGAAGGTAATGAACTTGAAGTTTCAATTTTCTGGGAAAATGATGGTAGCCTTATTAAAGGTGAATACACATTAGATCTATTTTCTGAAGGTATTCATATTGGAAACTCAAGCTTCATTTTGAAATAACAAATAGAAGCGAAAAGAACAAAAATGTCCTATCTCTAAAGTCATTGAGATAGGACATTTTTATATCTGCTAATTACGATAGACTAATATAAAAGCATAAGAAGTAATTTAATAACCCAAGGTGCAAAAATAGCCGTAGATACACCATTCAAAGCCATTCCTAATCCTCCAAATGCGCTAAAATCAGGTCCTTTTTCGCTAATACTTGCTGTGCCTAAAGCATGTGCCGTTGCACCCAAACTCAAACCCACCGATTTAGGATCATTTACACCTATCAATCTCAAATAAGTTTGTCCGAATATGGCTCCAAGAACTCCAACTACAATTACAAAAGCAACTGTTAATGATGGAATACCTCCCATTTGCTTCGAAACTTCAATTGCAATAGGTGTGGTAACCGATTTTGGAGCTAGAGATATCATCGTTGCCTTGGAGGCTCCAAATAAATAGGCAATCATAAATACTGAAATAATTCCTGTTAGACTCCCAGCTAACATGGATAAGATAATCTTCTTAAAATCTGCTTTTATCTCTTCAAGGAAACTATACAGAGCATAACCTAAAGCAATAACCGATGGGGCTAACCAAAAACTTATCACTTGAGTATTTCGCTCATAATCTTCGTAAGGCGTATCTGTAAAAAGTAAAAATGAAATAACGACTGATATCGTAATTAGAATTGGATTCAAAAGCGGTGATTTATACTTCTTCTGTAGTTTTTTCGCTATAATAAAAACGAGCAAAGTCAGACAAACATGAACCAAAGGTGAATTGATAAGCTCTTTCATTAGGATCTCTTTTTCATGATTAAACCAACTACTGTCATAACCAATAAAGCACTCACGACTATAGCAACTGAGATAGGTAACCATTCTTGGCTTAGGATATGATAATGACACATTAAACCAACTCCCGCAGGAATAAAAAACATAGCCATATTATTCAATAAGAAATTAGCTACATCTTTAACATCCTTCGTCTTAATCAGTTTAAGTTCCAATCCTACAACAAGTAGAAGCATTCCTATAATACTTCCAGAAAGTGGTAGATGTGTAAAAAAGGATATTAACTCACCTAGTAGCCAAAGTCCAAGAAATATTGCAACTTGTTTTATTAAAATCATACACAAAAGTACTCTTTCCTTATTCTCTTAAAGTTCTTTTAATAGAAAAATCCACCCAATAAGGTGGATAAATCTATCTTAATCGTATAATTTACTGTAAATCTGTTATTATTTAAAAAGTGTGCGTGAGCCAAAAGCACGAAACCCGACTAACATCGAAACACATCCACTTTCAGTATCCTCAGGATTTTGATTCTGCTCAATAATCACTCTAACTATAAACTCATCAGTACTCTCTACTGAAAAATCCCATGAATTTGTAAAATCTTTATCCTTATTATCGTACAAAACGTTATACTCTACATCCAAAAGTTGGAATCTTATTTTTCCAAGTTGACTTTCTCCTTCAACCAAGACTCTATATTCCTGATCAGCATAAAAGGTTAACTGTAACTCCGCTGTTTCGCCTTCAGATAAAACTGTATTATTAAGCTGTCCATTAAAAGTATATGGGCTCAGTAAAGGAATACAATCTTTCTTTGTAAACTCATTACATTGAGAGAAAGCAAGACTCGAAACACAAGTTAATGCTATAACTAAAATGATATATCTATAAATTTTACTCATCCTTACAATTATATATTTATCAACAGAACTCATTAAACAACTCTACATTTCGGTAATTCGTGTTCGAATTCTATCATTAATAGTCTTCACATCTTTCAGTAAATTAGGAGGCACATTAAGCTTTACCTTATTGCCAATAACAGCTTTTCCTTTTTTAGAAATCAATTTGGTTTTTCCTGATTTTTCTTGTCCGATTTCTTGAAATTTAGCATTCAATTTCCTCAAATCGGGCAAGAAATCTTGCATTCTTTTTTCATCAGAAAACTGCTCTATAAGAGCCAATAAGTTTTTCACTGAATAACGTTGCTCTACAATTAATCTTACCATATCGTTTTCAGGAGTCTCAGGATCTAAAATATTAGTTGCCAGATATAACGTTTCAATCCAACCACCCAAAATAATAAGAGCAGCAGTACTGCCTCTTTTATTTTCTTTAAGATAACTGTCCGAATCTGTAAACGTTTCAGTAATAATTCTCAACAAAGAATCTTGATTCTGAAGATTCTTTTCAAGACGCTTAGCGATTACACGCTCTCCTTCTTCAGGAATACCCAGCTCTCGAGTAAACTTTTTAACGACTACTAGATAATTAGCAGCATCCTGATATTGTTCATAGATGCGGATGTAGCTTAAGTCAGCACCATAAACACCCATATTCAGAGCCTTATCAGCTTGAGTTAAATAATTATCAGAATTTGAACTAGGATTCAACAAATCAGGATGATAGGGCAGATTCATTTTCTGAATAATAGTAGTTACCTCAACAGGTGAGGGCACATTATAGAAAATATTCTTAACCTTCTTAAGGCTTTGACTAGAACCAACAACCTCTTGTTTCAAGTCAGAAGAACTAACTTTAGTTTTATTTTGACAGGCAAACGATACAACTGAAATACCTAACAAGATTAAGAAGTAAGATAAACGAATGCTAAATTTGAGCATAGTAGAATAATTTATTGGCTTTTGATAATTTCAATTCAATAAAACTAAACCATTTATCTCAATTTTTCAACTCTTAATCTATATTTTTCATGTATTCATAAAAGAATAATGAATTGAACCCCGCAGTCTGCACAGCTTCTCATACAACTTGACCCAAAATTCGCCACTTCACAAAATCTTATTAATATGCTCTATATCTAAAAGTTCTAACTTTTACACCATACACTTTATTATGCACCATGCTTTATTATTCTTCATCGATTTAGATTCATTTTGCTTTGCCAATTTAAATAAGAAAACTCCATCTACACATTAGCAGAGTTAATAGCATCTTCTTCATATTCACATTTTAAAAATAAAGTTTAAATAATGGAACTCCTCCTAAGAGTCAATAATCATGACTTTTGTATTAGATACATCAATAGTATTTTTCATTTATCATTAAGAATGAAAACTTCACACACAAATAATTTAAGCCCACATTATCATTTTATTCATGATTATCTAAAAAAAAACTTTCCCTTTTTTACTTTTGATTACTAAGCTTTTAGTATATTTCTACTTCTAATTGATTTTAATAAGAGGCTAGAATTTTTATCTTTGTTTTTATGCTAGAAATATCAAGATATATAAAGGATTTATTATTCATTCACGACTGTGTGATTCTTCCTGGCTTAGGTGGCTTTGTTGCTAACTATAGCCCTGCTGAAGAAAATCCACTGACTAATGAAATGCTTCCTCCATCGAAGGCTGTTAGTTTCAATCGAAATCTAAAACAAAACGATGGCTTGCTTATTAATTGTTTAGCTGAAGCGGAAAAGTTAACCTATTCTGAAGCTGAAAGAGCAATTGATCTTTATATTGAAGATATAACGGTTCGTTTACGTAGAAGAGAAAGAGTTATTTTTTCTGAACTTGGCGATTTATTTTACAACAAGCGCCATAAATTACAATTTGAACCTGCTAAAAATATAAATTTTCTTGCTGATCTTTTTGGTATGGAAAGCTTTGAACTTCCTGATCTAATCATTGAAGAAAATCCTCATATTAGATCATTAATTATTAAAGAAAATTTTTGGAATCGATTTAGTCTTAAGCGTAAAGCTTATGCTGCAGTTACTATCCCTTTCTTTTTAGGATTAGCATTAATTCCTGTAAACATAAACAACAATCAACATCAATCTACAGCTTCATTCAGTATGATGGAGAGTACGCCTGATGTTCAGAAAACAAAGCCAGTCAAGCTTAACAGTAAAACTTCTCCTGCGAACGAATTGGTAAGCTTTAATCCTGTAATCATTTACGCTAAACCTAAAGCTGATATTAAAAACAAATCGGTTAAAGGCAAGTATTACCTGATAGCTGGAAGTTTTGCAAATATCGAAAACGCTAAAATTCTAAAAACAGTTATTGAAGCCAATTCATATCCTGCCAAGATCATTAAAAATAAAAATCTGTTTGCGGTTGCTTTAAGCAAGTTCAATTCAAAAAAAGAAGCTGATCGATTCCGCCGAAAAGTATTACAAAAGAACCCCAATGCATCTTGTTGGGTTTTGCAAAAATAAAAATCGGCTCGATTAAAATATATCAAGGAGTTTCCACAAATGGAAGCTCCTTTTTCATTCCATCTAATTCTAAAATAGATATTTCTTTACAAAGAAGCTTCTATGTATATAAAGAAGCGAACTTAGATGATGCAATAATTATTATCTTTGTCGAAATTTGAATTATCATCCCTGACATTCAGGAATTAAAATACTTAAGGATAAAATCATGAGCGATAATAAAGTCAGAGTTCGATTTGCCCCTAGTCCAACAGGACCTTTACATATGGGAGGTGTTAGAACAGCCCTTTTCAACTATTTATTTGCCCGAAAGCACGGTGGTAAATTCCTGTTGCGTATTGAGGATACAGACCAAACTCGTTATGTACCAGGTGCTGAAAATTATATTGCTGAAGCGCTAAACTGGTGTGGCATTACAATAGACGAAGGCGCAACAGTTGGTGGCGAATATGGCCCATACCATCAGTCTGAGAGAAAGCCAATGTATCGTGAATATGCAGATAAACTAATTGCCAGTGGTGATGCTTATTATGCATTCGATACGGCTGAAGAATTGGATGCTATTCGTAACGAATACGAAGCTAAAAAAAAAACTTTCACATACAATCCTGATACTCGTGGGAACTTGAATAACTCTTTAGCATTAAATGCTGATGAAGTTCAAGCTAAAATCGAAGCTGGTACACCTTATGTTGTTCGTTTTAAAATGCCAGTAAACGAAGAGCTACATCTTGATGATGAGATTAGAAAGCACGTCGTATTCAACACATCTGCACTTGACGACAAGGTTCTTTTCAAATCGGATGGCATGCCTACTTACCACCTAGCTAACGTAGTAGATGATTATTTGATGAAAATATCTCACGTGATTCGTGGCGAAGAATGGTTACCATCTATGCCTCTTCATGTTTTACTATACAAAAAATTAGGATGGGAAGCTGAAATGCCAAAATTCGCACACCTTCCATTAATTCTTAAACCTGTAGGAAAAGGTAAGCTTAGCAAACGTGATGGCGATAAACTTGGATTTCCTGTATTTCCATTGCTTTGGACAGATCCTAAAACTCAAGATATTTCTTCTGGATACCGTGAAGATGGCTATTTCCCAGAGGCATTTATAAACATGCTAGCCTTTTTAGGTTGGAATCCTGGAACTGAGCAAGAGATTTTCTCTATGGAAGAGTTATCTCAATCTTTCTCTTTGGAGAGAGTAGGTAAATCAGGTTCTAAGTTCGATCCAGAAAAAACAAAGTGGTTCAACCGCCAATATTTAGTAACTAAGTCTGACGAAGAAATTGGTCAATTATTCAGCAAAGAGGTTCTTGCTGAAAAAGGCATTGAAGCTGATTCAAATAAAGTAAGCCGAATTTGTGGCATGGTGAAAGACCGTGTTGACTTCATAGCTGAACTTTGGGATCAAATCAACTTCTTCTTCGAAGCGCCAAAAGAATTTGATGCCAAGACTGCTAAAAAAGCATGGAAAGCTGATGCTCCAGAATTAATGCAAGAGCTTAAGACTATTCTAAGCGATATCTCTGACTTCTCTTCAGCAAATACTGAAACTATCGTAAAAGAATGGATTACAGCTAAGGAAATTGGATTTGGTAAAGTGATGAATCCATTCCGTTTGGCTATGGTAGGTGCTGGGAAAGGACCACACATGTTCGATATCATTGAACTATTGGGCAAGGAAGAAACTTTATCTCGTATCGATTTTGCGTGTGAAAACTTATAAGCTCAAACAACAGTATACAAAAATAGCCTTGGAATTTCCAAGGCTATTTTTATATCTA
>JADGEF010000182.1 GCA_016744515.1 Marinifilaceae bacterium
CTAAGCCCAGAAGCAGGCATATAACTTTTGTATTTTATTCCATTTACTTTAATTTCTTCACCACTTCCATATTTTACCATCCTAATCGCATCTTCTAATCTCTTCTCTAAAAAATCTGAATTGGTTAGCGGAGGATAAACTCGTTTTAAACCTTCACCATCTTTCCGGTGACAAGTCATGCATTTAGCTCTATAAATTTGAGCTCCTTTTTCCATCTCAAGTTCGGATACCGAACCTTGGTTAACCAAAGTCTTTTTTCCTTGAATGTGTACAAACAAAGAGATAAGTATGCAGGGCAAATGCGCACTTTTTAAATTCGCCCGAGGCAGACTAAAGTATCAATTATTGGGGCAATCCCTGCGGGTCGGGCTATTCGCACTCGCTTTTTGTCCGAAAAAAAAGGCAAAGAGACGCAAGATTTTGCGTCTCTCTCGCTCCTATCCCTTTTGCAAAAATACACCATTAATAAAAGAGCAGGGCTTCCGCATTTAAAATGTTTTCATTGATATTTTTGGTGCAGAGCACCTTAATCTTTGTAGGATATGAATCATTTATTGAAAACTCCCCTGCTTGAGCAAAAAATCTTAAGATTTTTTGCTCAAGCGGGGGAGAAATGTAGGAAATTACCTATAGCTACAAATATGACGCAGCTCTGCTGCTTGATTTATTGCAGTATCAGTTTTAAATGCGTTTGCCCTGGATAAGTATGATTTTGAATACTCGCATTTATAAGAGGTTTTAGTTTAAAAGTAGGCGCATTTATTCTTAAAACAAACTTAAGAACGATCTTCCTTAACAAGTTTAATTGCTTTAGTTAAGGCTAAAAACTAGAATAAAGAGTTTAGTTGATTACAAATTTCTCCATAAATGTATGTTTATCCAATTCAAATTACTTTCTGGAGTCTGCATTTTATGTAGAATTTGATTTTATTTTATGTCTTGTTGTATAAGTAGTTGCGATTTATTTTTTAGCTGCAAGTATTATTTATTATATTTAAAGGTGTTCAGTTTTAACTCGATTATCTCACAGTATTAATACAAGGAGGAGTTCAAATGAAATTATCACTTTTTTTATTTTTAGCATGTTTTCTGCATATGCAGATTTTGTTTAGTCAGGATGTTGAGAAGAATGTAGAAGTTGGAATTGTAGAACATCTTGATGAATTTGTTCCATCGGATATTCAGTTAATGAATGAAGATGGGGAGCTTGTTAATTTTAAAGACCAAATTGATAAACCAACGGCTTTGATTTTTGTCTATTTTCGATGCCCAGGAATATGTAGCCCATTAATGGATGGATTGGCAGATGTGATTCAAAAATCAGATATGAATTTATCTCAGGATTATCAAGTTTTAACCATTGGTTTCGATCCCCGTGAAACCATTGATTTGGCAATAAAAAAGAAGAAAAACTACCAAAGCCTTATAACGAATAAAAATACAAAGGATGGCTGGCGCTTTTTTACATCCGATAGTGCCAATATTGCCAGAGTAACCGATGCTCTTGGTTTTAAATATATAAAAGCAGGGCAAGATTTTACGCATGCAGCAACAGTTATTATTATAAGTCCGGAAGGAAAAATTACACGTTATTTAAATGGCACTTATTTTCTACCATTCGAGTTTAAGTTAGCTATGTTAGAAGCATCTAAAGGTCTCTCAGGCCCTACAATTAATAAAATACTTCAGTTTTGTTATTCCTACGATCCTGTAGGGCAAGGCTATGTTTTAAATGTAACCCGAGTGAGTGGAACTTTAATATTAGGCCTCGGATTAATTGTTTTCCTATTGCTAATCATTCGCAAACCACGAAGAAGACACTACCCTAAGAATTAAATTATGATAAAAACACAAACGCAGGATTCAACCCCCAGTTTCCTAGAATACAAAGGTCGATTTAAAGGCTTAATGGGCTGGATTTTTTCTACCGATCACAAACGAATCGGATTGTTGTATTTATATAGTATGCTTGTCTTTTTCTCAATTGCTGCTATACTTGGTTTAATGATGAAGTTAGAGCTTATGGCTCCAGGTAAAACGATTATGGGTGCACAAACCTATAATAGTTTCTTTACGCTTCATGGTATTACAATGATTTTTTTAATTGTTGTACCAGGCTTACCAGCCGTTTTTGGTAATTTCTTTCTCCCCATTATGATTGGAGCTAAGGATGTTGCTTTTCCAAAATTGAACCTTATTTCATGGTGGATTTATATTGTGGGGGCTTTAATAGCTTTGTCAGCTCAATTCTTTGGCGATGGACCACCAGATACCGGTTGGACATTCTACGCACCTTATAGTTTTAGAACAGGAACCAATATGTTGCCAGCCGTAACAGGAGCTTTTGTTTTAGGCTTTTCATCTATCGTTACAGGTATCAACTTTATTGTAACCATGCACCGAATGCGTGCACCTGGTATGAATTGGATGAGACTGCCTCTCTTCCCTTGGGCATTGTACGGTACATCATGGATTCAGGTTTTAGCAACGCCTATCGTTGGAGTTACTTTATTGATGGTAGTGTTGGAGAGAACACTTCAAATTGGTTTTTTTGATCCTGCTCTAGGAGGTGATCCAATTTTATATCAACATCTATTTTGGATCTATTCTCACCCCGCTGTGTATATCATGATACTTCCTGCCATGGGAGTGATATCTGAGATTATCCCAACATTCGCTCGCAAGACTATATTTGGATACACGGCTATTGTCATTTCTACATTAGCCATCGCTTTTGTAGGTTATTTCGTGTGGGGACACCATATGTTTACTTCCGGTATGAGTGGAGTTGCACTTTATACTTTTTCAATTTTGACTTTTCTTGTTGCTATTCCAAGTGCCATTAAAATTTTTAACTGGGTAGCTACTCTTCATAAAGCATCCATTGACATGCAAACACCCTTCTTGTGGGCACTTTGTTTTCTATTTGTGTTTATGATTGGAGGTTTGTCGGGTATGGTATTAGGGGCACTTTCGGCTAATGTTCATTTGCATGATACAGCATTTGTAGTTGCTCACTTTCATTATATTGTTTTTGGAGGTACGGGTTTCGCTTTCTTTGCTGCTTTGCATTATTGGTACCCCAAAATGTTTGGTCGTATGTACGATAAGTCATGGGCAAATATAGGCTTGGCAATCTTCTTTACAGGCTTTAATACGCTATATCTACCTATGTTTTACTTGGGAATGATAGGTATGCCTCGCCGTTATTACGATTATGTGGATAAATTTCATGGACCCAATATTATTTCCTCCTTAGGTGCTATGTTCATGATAGTCGGTTTGATCATTGTCATTACAAATTTAGTTCGATCAGCTCGTCATGGCGTTATAGCTGAGAAAGATCCTTGGAAAGGTAAAACTCTCGAGTGGACCGTTGCAAGCCCACCAAGCTTAGAAAATTTTGAAGAAATCCCTACTGTAACCGATCATCCTTATAATTATGACTGATAATACCCATATTGACGAACATAGAGACGATGAAGGTGCTAAAACGGGTATGTGGATATTTATTTTCACAGAACTCTTGCTTTTTGGAGGACTCTTTATTGTTTATTCGGTATACCGATATCTAAATCCGATGGCTTTTCATTTAGCAGCCCAAGAGCTAGATACTTTTATAGGAACAGTAAATACTGTAATTCTTCTAGTAAGTAGTATGACTATTGCCATGGCAATAACTTCCATTCAGTTAAAAAATAAAAAGCTGACTTTAATTTTAATGGGAGTTACGATTCTATTGGCAGTGGTTTTCATGGTAAATAAATACTTTGAGTGGACAGGTAAAATATCACACGGTATTTTCCCAGGTAGTGAGATTCTTCACCAAAGTAGCCAAGGTGAAATCTTATTCTTCGGATTGTATTATGCCATGACGGGTTTACACGCTCTACATATTATTGTTGGAGTTGGTTTTATTGGCTACGTTATGTGGCTAGTTAAAACCGATGACGTGAAGCATGATGATTATGTGATACTTGAAAATAGTGCTTTGTATTGGCACCTAGTCGATCTAATTTGGATTTTCTTATTCCCATTATTTTACTTGATTACTTAAAAATTGAAACTATGGATAATGGTCAACATACACACATTGTAAAGTATAGCACCTTTGTTTGGGTTCTACTGATTTTATTAGTGTTCACTTTCAGTTCTGTTGCAATTACTGAGCTTGAATTGGGCGTGTTTTCAGTAACGGCTGCTTTGGTTTTTGCATCAATCAAGTCAATTATTGTTTTGATGTATTTTATGCACCTTAAGTTTGATAAGAAATTTTATGCCATTATGATGGCTGGAATCGTGCTCTTATTAATCTCTGTTATTATGGTTACATTTTTAGACTACTTATACCGATAGCTTATGTTTTCAAAAGAAATGGCTGACGCATCCAATTTTGTTCAAGGAGTAGATACTTCATTTATGGTCATATTCGGAATAATTTCATTTTTCCTTATTGGGATTACTGCGACTATGATTTATTTTGTTTTTAGATACAGAAAATCAAAGCACCCAAAGGCTGTGCAGATTCATGGTAATAATATGCTCGAGATTATTTGGACTATAATACCAACTGTTCTTGTAATGGTCATGTTCTATTATGGCTGGATGGGATATAAGCCTATGAAAGAAGTGCCTGATGATGCTTTTACAATTAAAAGTATTGGTCGAATGTGGAATTGGCAATTTCAATACGAAAATGGAAAGGTTACCGATACGCTTTATGTACCTAAAGATCGTGCCGTAAAACTTGATCTTGTAGCTTTAGATGTTTTGCATAGTCTTTATATCCCTGCATTCAGACTCAAGCAGGATTTAGTTCCTGGAAAGGAAGAGTTTATGTGGTTTATTGCTGGTCGTGAAGGTGATTTTGATTTATTCTGCACAGAATATTGTGGGCTTTCACATTCCTCAATGACAACATCAGTGGTTGTTATGGCAGAAGATAAGTTCGATAAGTGGTATATCGATACGACCACTGTAGCTCCTTTGATTTCTGATAAGCCTGGTGCGCTTGGCTTACGAATAGTAAAAAAGAATGGTTGCTTGGCTTGCCATTCACTGGATGGATCTAAAATTGTTGGTCCAAGCTGGAAAGGTTTATTTGGAACACAGGAAATAGTCTTAACCAAAGGAAAAGAGCGTGAAATAATTGTTGATAGTGCCTATATAATTAACTCCATTTATAATCCAAACGATGATATAGTAAAGGGATTTAAGAAAGGCTTAATGCTATCGTATAAGAACGAACTAAAAGAAGACGATATTAAAGAGATTATCAAATTCATGGAAACATTGAAATAGTAGGGCAAAACTTTTGGGCGTGAATCACAGAGCCTCTTTAAAGAATAAATGCTCAAAAAAACTCATAAGACGTTTAATCGTTTTATGAGTTTT
>JADGEF010000183.1 GCA_016744515.1 Marinifilaceae bacterium
TTTAAGTTGCCCTTTCAGGGCGTCAATTGTATTCTGTATTTTTCATTACCCAAGGCCTTGCCATTGGGCTAAAGTAAGTTGCCACTCTGTGGCGAAACAACTTTTACTTCTTGCCTTTCTCGGGCTGAAAGCCCATGTTAATTTAGCCCGATGGCAAAGCTTCGGGATAGGATTTAAAAAAAGATGAGCCTCCTAGCTTTACAAACTAGGAGGCTCATAGATATGCAAATGGTAAAAAAAACTAATTTTTTTCGTCTAAAACTTCTTCCTGATTATGATTTTCGTTTCGGCTTATGCGAGCTCTTACTTTAGAATTTATGCTGTTTACAAGTTCTGTTATAAGCGTAAACGATGCTGCATACAAATCAGGATTTGCCTTGCTCATAACCTCAAGGTATGGCAACAAGTCCTTATTCATAATATCGCGCACCACTCTTCTTTGTGTCGATGGAGCGATTAAATTCGCTTTGGCAGCTTCAGCCTCCTTACTCTGCTGAAACAAATTAGATAGCTTAAGATTGTGTACCCCTAACAAATCGATCTGAGTTGATACACCTGGTAACTCATCAATTATAGCTTTGTTGTCTGGCTTTGCTAGTTCTTCCAACAAAGAATTGGTCAAGAATATTTGCTGTTCATAGCTTAATTTATCCAAGTTGATATCATGAGCATCGAAGAGTAACCAAATTTTCTCAGCCTTTTGCGCCTTGGCATTATCTAATACCATAGTGCTTGCGTGTATAAATTGCTTGGCACAGTTAAATACTCTATTGAACTCATCGTCTGCTACAATTAGTTGCTCGGTAAAATCCTTTTTTCTAATAAAACCGACAACATCTTTCAGAATGCTTGCATTCTTTGTAAGATTCCCGACTACACCTGTGTAATACAAATCGGAACTTCTATCCGTTTTTCCCAATTCGCTTAGTGTGTTTAGAGCTAAACTTCCGATCTCATTCGTATCGGCACGACTTAAAATAACTAATGACATAATTTGTTTATTAAAATTAATAATTCCAGACTAGAAACATGAAGCTAATAAAATAATGAATAAACAGTATGCGTAATTCTGTTTTATTACAATTTTTAACAATTGCTTGAACTTGACAAACTTGACAGCTTGTTTGATAAACATATTTTGTTATCTTAAATCTTTTTTTCTTGTAGCAATCGACGATACGAAGAATGTAAAAGAGCCAGTCTTTTTTTAATACACAATTCGACGACACGAAGCCCTTCTGACTCATAAAACACGATTTGGCGTCGAAACGAAGCCTTTCCAGAGAATTATAGCCCATTTGCCGACGATTTGGAGCCTTTTTTTTCAAAAAGAGCTCATTTGCCGACGAAACGGAGCCTTTTCGAAGCGTAAGTGCCCTTTTGCTGACGATTTGGAGCCTTTTACGACCGAAGAAGGTCTTTTGCTGACGATTTGAAGCCTATGAGAATTCCAATATAATAGATGCTCTCGCGGCGACGATTTGTGCCCCTTTGCATAGGTTTTTCTTGTGCTTTTTGAGAAAATAGAAAAATAAGTGGAGTGGTTCTTTATCCAAAAGCTTCAAATGCACTATAGATATTGAGGTTTATATTGTTTCTAAGTGAAGGCTTAGTTTAGATGAAGTAAGAACTATTTATGCTTATTATTTTGTAGGTTTGATAAATCGTTAATCCTCGAGAGGATAAGTACATAATACCGATCTATTTAATCACGGTATATTAAAAATAGATGCACTTATGTGGTGCATATAGTAACAAGTTACAAAACATTATAAACAACATTACACTGAAAAGTCAACATGAAAGACAACACAATTTACATGAAGGAGAAAGAAAATCCTCCAAGAAAAAAAGAAGAATATAGCACACTGAAAATCACTGTAAGTATAAGCGGAGAACCTAAGAATGAAAATACAAGTAAAAGTACATCATTAAAAAGACCTAAACCTTTGGTTCGCAAAGTTGAAGGTCCGTTTAATGCAGAAGGAAAACTTGTTGAAGAAATGATAGAAGGACAAGAGTATATTTTTAAAGCTACAGAGCATGACGAATCAATGCATTCCCTAATAAAACATATCTGGTGGGCAGAACAATTAGATGGTGGGGAGATAGTAGATCTTGATTATGAAAAGCATGTAAACCCATTTTGGGATGAAGAAACAAAAAATAAAGGTGTGCAAACATGGGATAAGGAGGTTGTATGCTATAAATACAAGGCTAAAAAAGCAGAGAGAATAAGGGTTTATGCATACGTAGCCAGTCCTGCAGAAAAAGTTAGTATTGAAGTGCCTGTAGTTTCTTTTCCGTTTTGTGTAGACCGTTATAAAGTTCCAGGATTAAATAGAGAAGGTACAAATATCGCACAGGATTTGACATATGGACGAGGTGTCGTGACAAAAACAATTGATACGGTTTATAGTAAAGATGAAATTGATGCTTTCAAAGAAGAATACAAAAAGGAAGGTTTTAATCTTGATAAGCACGGAGTCTTTGCAAATGTAAATGACAATTTTATAAAAGCACCGATTGATGATTCTTTCAAATATTCAGAGCCTAATCAAAATTCGGATCATTTTGCCTCTTTCAAGCATAATATTGAAACTGAACTTCATGCTAAAAAGAGACAATTAGCAGATGAGTTGAATAAAGAAAGTTATCCTAAGGCTATTTATTCGAAACAACGTATTTATAATGCTAAAGCATGGCTCATTAAAGATTGGGTTTACGAAAACTCAGGTGAGGATGTGAAAGATTATCATGAAGGAAATTTATTATTCAGGGATACTAGTGATGAAAATTTATTCAAAGCCTTTGAAGACTGGGCTACGGCGTTTTATTCTTATGGCGAAATGCAGGGTAACATCAAACGGATGATTGCAAAATTTAAACATAATGGAGGAGGCATTTATGAAGATTCTGTATTGACAAAGGATATTGCAAACCACAAGGCTACCATAGAATACTGTGCCAACCTAGAAGGCTTTATTGCAGAGAAAATTAAAATAAGCAAAGGGAAATTATCAGATATTATTGAAACAGAAATTGATTTGTCTTATAAAGACAGAGGTGATCGAGGTAAAACAACAGCGAAAGGAGCAAACTTTGCAAAGCCAACATTTGGTTCGTCTTTAGATACTATAAAAGGCGAAACGATTGCCTTAAATGATATATGGGCAACTGAAGTTCACATATTGGGTGTTGAGTTTGATAATGACAATTATAAGATACAATATGAAGTGACATTGTGGGATCATTTTGGACTTGACATTACAGATATAGAAAAGATACCCAATACATTCCCTTTAGCAAAAGAAGCCTTTGCTGCTTGGTTTGCATTACAGCATCTAAGAGGCTATAAACCATTTCTTACAAAAATGACTTTTACAAAGGAAATGGAAGGAAATATTAGCATGGGTAAAGTCGAAAGAAATCAAAAATAGGATTGATGCAATAAACCAAGCGACTAAAGATGTAAATGATAAATTACCTAATTTTAAATCCTTGTAAAGAGACTTATGAAAATAGTTATTTTTATTTTAGTTATAGTTTTAGGTTCTTGTGTGCCTGATAAAAAGATGGTAAATGATATAATGAGATTGGAACATCTCACAAGTATTGATGGTAATGGGACTTTGTGCGAAAATATTTTACTTAAGAAGCAAAAAAAATCGCCTCGATCTTATGATAGTCTTATAATAGATTATTTATACAATCGTAGTTATTTAGCAACCGATTCATTTATCTGTAGTGGTTCCACTAGTGTAGAAAAATTTTATATTTTATTTTTTGAAAAAACAACTTGCACCCAATATTATATGGATAATAGGGAAGATAAAAATCACGAAATATATGGTGATGGTACAGGCAGGAATGGAGATTGTAGTAAGGATTGCATAGCATTTTATAGTTATTATCGCTCGAAAGATAATCCTAATATGTGGTATTGTAATCACCCTAAAGGTAGGAAGGATACTATATGGACTTGTGAATAAATAACGTTTTGTAACACACGCTATATACCATTGGCGGGTAGCGGGTTTTCGATGGGTTTATGCTTTTAATGAGCAACGGCAAGGCAGCCATTTTAGAATAGTTATAGTTAAATGTAATCCTAAAATAGCTACCTTGCCTTTTTATAAAATCTGAAACATAAATCAGCTAAGGCGCCTACGTTACATAGCGCCATCCGTTGGCATTGTAAAAATCCGTTTTCAACATAAAAATTCAGAATGAAAAATATTGACTAATTTTGAAGTTGACTTCTTAAAAAGAAAATATGACTAAAGAAAATTCAATAAAACTATTTGAATCCAAAAAAATAAGAGTCCATTGGGATAATAAATCTGAGAAATGGTATTTTTCAGTAATTGACATTATAGAGACATTAACCCAAAGTAAAAACCCACGTAGATACTGGAGTGATTTAAAACGAAAACTCAAAAAAGAAGGGTTTAATCAGTTGTACGAAATTATCGTACAACTAAAATTAAAAGCGTCAGACGGAAAAATGTATGCGACTGATTGTGCTGACACAGAAGGACTTTTGCGTATAATTCAATCTATTCCATCTCCAAAAGCAGAACCTTTTAAAGTTTGGCTTGCTAAAGTTGGCTATGAAAGAATTGAGGAAACAGAAGACCCAGAATTGGCTTTTGACAGAGCAATGGAAACATATCTAAAAAAAGGATATTCAAAGAACTGGATTAACCAACGAATAAAAAGCATTGAAGTTAGAAAAGAACTTACTGATGAATGGGAATTGCGTGGAGTAAAAAAAGAATTAGAATATGCAATTTTAACTGACGAAATCACTCAGGCATGGACTGGATTAACAACAAAACAATACAAAAACCTCAAAGACTTAAAGAAAGAAAATCTTCGGGACAACATGACTAATCTGGAATTGGTTTTAAACATGTTAGCAGAAACTTCGACAACTGAATTATCCAAAGAACAAAAACCAAAGACATTAATCGAAAACAGAAATGTTGCTAAAAAAGGAGGTTCGGTCGCTGGTGTTGCTAGAAAAGATTTAGAAAAGAAATTAGGAAAAAGTGTCATTAGCCCATTTAACGCAAAGGGATTAAAACAAAAAGAAGACAACAAGGAGATTGAAGAATAAACAACGAAATGCCAACAATGTATATAGTTTATGGCGGGTGAAGTGCTAAATATCAAGATTTGTAATCTGCTCAAACTGTTTAGCGGTTTGACAAGAAAGTGCCATGCAATCTGCCACTACTCAACCAATTTACCATTATATAGAAATCTAAAAACAAGTATAGTTCTTAGTACAAAACCTGACTGGTTTGATTTACACCACGAAGATCAAACCAGTCAGGTTTTGTTTAATTAGC
>JADGEF010000184.1 GCA_016744515.1 Marinifilaceae bacterium
CAGCACAACCAGAAAGTAAGGCACCAGCTAGTAGCATTGCTGCTACGTGATTAAGCTTGATTTTTTTCATGATAATAATTTAAATATGTTGTTGTAATATATTAAAAGTATACGAAAACAAATTTACAAAAAAATATTTCATCAAAAAATGAATTTTGATTTATATTTAATGCTTATCTGTTAGATTATGACTCTATTGAGTCCTTTCTTGTATTTGTTATTAAAGATCACATCACAGACTTTTCTATAGTCCGAATCATCTCCAATGAAATCAATGTTGTTGGTATCAATAACGAGGAAGTTTAGATCTTGTTGTTGTTTGAAGAAAGAAAAATAACTGTTCTGAATTTTTAATAAATAATCAGCTGTGATTTCCTGTTCGTAATTCCTACCTCTTTTTTTTATGTTTACCAATAGTTTGTCTACATCAGAATGTAGATAGACATAAAGATCTGGTTTTGGTAAAGAGTTATAAATGATGTGGAAAAACTGACTGTATAGCTTATACTCGTCATCCTGAAGTGTTTGTTTTGAGAAAATCAAAGACTTCATAAAGTAATAATCAGCAATAGTGAATGATTTAAATAAATCTTGTTCACTCAATTCATTTTTAAGTTGATTATATCTATCGGCTAAAAAAGACATTTCAAGAGGGAATGAGTATTTCTCAGGCTCCTCGTAAAATTTAGGTAGGAAAGGATTCTCTGCAAATTGTTCCAAAATTAGCTTTGCGTTATAATCTGAAGCAATTTTGTTTGATAAAGAGGTTTTTCCGGCACCTATATTTCCTTCGATGACGATAAAATTGTGATCCATTAAATATGTGTTTCTGATTTGGACTTGTAAAAATAGAAAATGAAGTTTAAATAATAAGCTTTTTTAAAAATAAGAGTAGCCCTTGTTGATAAAAATATCAAAACAGCTACTCTTAAAAATACGAGTTCTTATATAAGTAGATCGTGAGATATGAGAATCAAGACATGAGATTGTTTTACAAACGATTTGTAATCAGAATATTGCAATAATCGCAATGGGTTCTAAACAAACTTATTATCAAGCACTTATTAAAACCTTATCGAACTCGTATACCAAAGCTTATTTTATATCAGGATCGATACCCATATTGTAGAAGATAAATGACCAGATATCAGCATATTCTTCAATTTGCTTTGATGTTGGCATGCCAGCACCATGACCTGCATTCGATTCAATTCTAATGACAACAGGATTGCTCCCTTGGTATTTCTCTTGTAGAGTTGCCATGTATTTAAAAGAATGTGCAGGTACAACTCTGTCGTCATGATCAGCTGTTGTAACCATCACAGCTGGATAATCTTTATTTTCTATATTGTGAATAGGTGAGTAGTTGTAAAGATATTTAAACATCTCTTCGCTCTCCTCACTTGTTCCGTAATCGCCAGCCCAAGCCCAACCGATTGTGAATTTATGGTAACGTAACATATCCATAACACCAACTTCAGGAATAGCAACTTTAAAAAGATCGGGACGTTGATTAATAACAGCTCCAACGAGTAAGCCGCCATTCGATCCACCTTTTAATGCGAGTTTAGATGTATTGGTATATTTCTTTTCGATTAAGAATTCAGCTGCTGAAATGCAGTCGTCAAATACATTCTGTTTGTTCAGTTTAGTTCCAGCCTGATGCCAATCTTCTCCAAATTCGCCACCACCTCGTAGGTTAGCAACAACATAAACACCACCATTTTCTAACCAAACCAAGCGACGAGGTGTAAAGTAGGGTGTTAAGCTGATATTAAATCCACCATATCCGTATAGTAAACATGGGTTATTACCATTTAGTTCTAAACTTTTTTTATGGATAATGAACATCGGAATCTTAGTGCCATCTTTACTTGTATAGAACTTCTGTTCTGTAATAAAGTCCTCAGGATTGAAATTGATTTTAGGTTGATAAAATACTTCAGATTTCTTTGATTCGAAATTGTATTTGTAGGCAATCTCAGGTGATGTGAATGATTCAAAACTATAGAAAGCTGTCATTTCATCCTTCTTTCCTGAAAAAGCTCCTGAAGTACCAATTCCGGGTAATTCAAATTCATAATCAAAACTTCCATTCATATTTAGGATTTCGATTTTAGAGTAGGCATCTTTCATATAGGTAGCTACTAATTTGCCCCCAGCAAGTTTTACACTACTTAAAACATTCTCTTTTTCAGCGATGACATTTTTCCAATTCTCTTTCGAAGGATTGTTTACATCAACAGAAACCAATCGGTATTTTGGAGCACCGTTATTGGTATACATCAATAGGCTTCCGTTCACATCATCAATAATATGATGTTCGAAATTTAATTCATCGGTGATCATTTTAAAGTCATCACTCTTGTTTTCCACTTCTTTAAAATAAAGAGCATTCCCATGAGAAGCTGACATGGCAGAGAGAATCAAATATTTTTCGTCATCGGTAACCGAAACGCCATATAGTCGCTTTGGAAAATTTGAATCTTGATAGATTAGTTCATCTTCCGCTTGTTTGTTGCCTAGCTTGTGGTAATAAACTTTGTGATACTCATTTGTGTTTGATAGTTCCGTTCCAGTTTTTGGTACATCGTAAGCAGCATAGAAGAAACCGTCTTTATACCAAGAAACAACTGAGAATTTAATCCATTTTAAATGATCAGAAACATCTTTCCCCGTTGCAATATCTTTAACAAACACTTCGTTCCAATCTGATCCCGATCGAGCAATAAGATATGCTAAATATTTACTGTCATTAGATACTGATATGTTAGCAAGAGCTACCGTACCATCTTCCGATAGCTTGTTGGGATCGAGAAGAACACGAGCTTTGTCTTCTAAGTTTGATTGAACGTATAGAACGGATTGGTTTTGTAAGCCATCGTTGCGATAATGAAAATACAAGTCGCCCTTTTTAAATGGAACTCCAACTTTAGGGTAATTCCAAACCTCGGTCAATCGCTCTTTAATTTTTGCTTTGAAAGGGATTGTATTTAAGAATTCATCTGTGACCTTATTCTGCTCTTTAACCCAAGCTTTAGTTTCTTCTGAATTATCATCTTCTAACCATCTATAAGGATCGGCTACAGTTGTTTTAAAGTAAGTGTCAGTCGTATCGACTTTTTTTGAAATAGGGTAGTTCATTTTTGTTCTTTCGTTTGAACAAGAAACCATTATTGAACAGTAAAATAATGGGATAATTAATCTGTTCATGCTTTGAGTTTAAAATTAGAAACTTACAAGAATTGAAAGCCACAAATTATACTGATTTACTCAAATAATAAAATTTGTTTCATTTGAGAAATTTGTAGGCAATTAATTAAAAGTTCACATAAACTGAAAGTCGGTAAGTTTTACCGATGCTTTTAAATGAAAATTAGGTGTAATGGCAAAAGGGAGATGATGTTTGTAGGCAAACTATAATTGTCGCCCAATTTTTGCTTGATGTTTATCTTTCTTAGTTCCACGGATATTTCCTGTCACCATACCAATACCAGCGCAGGCGAAGAAAATGTGAGGATTGAAACTATAGAACACACCATAGCCTATAATCAAACCGAAGGCTATACCAACTAAAGTATATATACCAGAATAGGTATAAGCAAAGTGATGTTCTTGGTAGATTTGATGAGTATCTTTTAGATGTTTGATAATCTTCTCAACTCTTTTTTCGTATTCGCTTCTGTTTACACCAGATTTATTGATCAAGCGGTCAAGTTCATCAACAATTTTTTCCAATTCGATTTTAGTATGCTTACAATCTAAGCAGTTTTTTTGCTTTACACCATCAAGTAGTGCTGCAATTCGTTTTAGTTTTTCAATTTGATAGAAACGATAATCCTTTACAGAAATATGTTCGTCAATTTGATTATCAATATTTGTGTTGATGCTTTCGAGCCAAGAATTTTGCATAGAATGAAAATATTTTGAGCAAATTTAATGAAATAAAGAGAACGAAATTACGAATGAGCGAAAGTTCCTAAAGACTTAGAGTATTTATGAGTGCCTAAAGTTTAAAGTATTTAAAAGGCAAGAAAGAAATTATGAATTACGAGTTATGAATTATCAGGGTCTTGGTACTCAAATCTTGATACTTGATACTGAAATTACGAATGAGTGAAAGTGCCTAAAGTTAAAAATGTGAGAAGAAAACCTGTTAGAGTGCAACGCAGTTGTTCCTGACAGAGTTTAAGGAGAAAAAGGAATGAATTATTATCAATCTTGATACTCATTTCTTGATTCTGATTTAATTATGCAAAAGGGATAGGAGCATTTGTTTGAGCTCCTTTGTTTTTTCTTTTTTAACAAAGAGCGAGTGCGTATAGCCCGACCCGATAGGGACTTGCCCAAAGAAAAGTGTTTTTACATTGTTGTTTTTTCTTGTAATATGGGACTTGATTGAAGGTGAGTTATGAGAATAAGTGTGAGTTTGCTCTGTGATATGTATATACTTTGTTGTATGATTGGGATTTACCTATTACCTTTGTCCACTCAGAAAAATAGAATAATAAGACGATAAATGGCAAAGCAAAGACAAGAAATGTTGTTCGGGATTAGAGCAGCGATGGAAGCGATAAATAGTGAAAAAGAAATTGAGAAAGTATTGATTCGTAGCGGTCTTGCTGGACCATTGTATAATGAGTTTTTCGAATTGGTTCGCACAAAAGATGTGCCGTATCAATTTGTTCCTAAGGAAAAGATTGATGCATTGGATCAAAGAAACAACCAAGGTGTTGTTGCTATAATTGCGCCAATTGCTTATCAAGAAATTGAAGATGTATTGCCGCAGATTATGGTAGGAGGAAAAATTCCTTTGATTTTGATTCTTGATCAGATTACTGATGTAAGAAATTTTGGAGCAATTGCTCGTTCTGCTGAATGTGCAGGTGTACAGGCGATTATTATTCCTTTCAAAAATTCGGCTAAGGTAACTCCTGATGCAATTAAAACATCGGCTGGTGCTTTATACAATATCCCAGTTTGTCGTGTACAAAACCTGAAGACTTTGGTTCGTAGCCTAAAGAAAGAAGGTATTCGTATTGTTGCAGCTACTGAAAAGGGGGATAAGATGTATACTGAAGCTGACCTGACTTTAGCGACTGCAGTTATTATGGGATCAGAGGATGTTGGTATAGAAGATGCTTTGTTGCGTCTTGCTGATGAGCAGGTGAAGATTCCAATTTTAGGATCTATTGAGTCCTTAAATGTATCAGTTGCGGCATCTTTAATGATTTATGAAGCTGTAAGACAAAGAAGTTTATAAAATGTTAGTCGAACTGACAAGAAATATTTCCAATAAAAAAGTCATTCGGTTTTAAATCGAATGACTTTTT
>JADGEF010000185.1 GCA_016744515.1 Marinifilaceae bacterium
ATCGGGTTGATATTGAAAAGAAATCATCTGAGCTTGAAATTCAGAACATAGAAATTCAGATGTATCAGCTTCGCGAAAGGGTAAATACAGCCTATTTTGGTATTCAGTTGGTTAGAAAAAACAAAGAAGTTCTTTTAGATAAGCAGAAAACTATCTCGAAACGTATCGATCAAGTTAAATCATCGGTAGAGAATGGGTTTGTTTTGCCAGCCAATCTTAAGATATTGGAATCGGAGCTACTTCTAATCCAACAACAATTTATGGAATTGAATGCACACGAGCTTAATTCGTTCAATATTCTTTCCCAACTAATGGGACGCCAAATTGACATTAAGATCAAGCTTAAAGAATATTCGATTAATAAAGGTTTAATCTCTCATATTCAGACAGATTCAAAAGATAGACCTGAGTATAAATGGTATGTTGGTCAACAATCCTTACTCGATTCACAAAAAGAGCTTTTGAAAAAAGGCAGGTATCCTGTAATTAAAGGTTTTGGTCAGGTGGGCTACGGTAACCCAAGCTACAACCAGCTGAAAGACGAGTTTGACACCTATTATATGTTGGGTGCTAAAATATCGTGGAATATTTTCGATTGGAAATCGAACCGTCGAAAACAAAAAGCTATTACGATTCAAAAAGACTTAGTGGTAAGTAAAGAGCTAAGCTTCACACAAAATCAGTTGATCGAACTGGGAAAAGAATCCAACGAAATTAACAAATTCGGAATTCTATTGGAACAAGATAAGGCTATAATAAGCTTACAAGAGGAAATCAGTAAAAGCTCAGCGTCTCAACTGGACAATGGCATGATCACATCGAGTGATTATCTGGAGGATTTGAATAAGGAAATACAAGCCAAAATAAACAAAGAATATCACAGCATACAGTTACAGCAATCGCTTGCTGAATACAAAAGAATTCAAGGCATATAAAAGCATTAAATATTAGAAAAATGAAAAAAACGACAATAATAGGAATTAGTATAGCCTTAGGTTTCCTAACAAGTGCATGCAATCAGAATGCTAACGAATCTGATGCTTACGGTAATTTTGAAGCAACTGAATATATGATCTCAGCTGAGAATTCAGGTAAGATTCTCAATCTAAATATAGAAGAAGGCGATGTGTTTACTCAGGCAAAGCAAGTTGGAATAATAGATACGACCCAACTGTTTCTGCAAAGAGAACAACTTAAAGCTCAAAAAAATGCAGTAGCATCAGGTATTAAAAGTATCCTATCTCGAATCGCTGTTTATCAAGAACAAATCTCTATCCTAAAGAAAGATAAAGTAAGAATAGATAAAATGTTTACAGATGGAGCAGCTACCACTAAACAAGTTGATGATGTAAATGGTGGCATACAGATTGCCGAAAAACAAATCAAATCGGTTAAGACTGAGAATGCCAAAGTATTCGCTGAATTGGAAAGTTTAAATCGTAAGATTGACGCTTTTAATGATCTGATTCAGAAAAGTAAAATCATCGTTCCGCAGGCCGCTACTGTTTTAGAAAAATATCGTGAACCATACGAAATGGTGAACATGGGTACTCCCCTATTCAAATTGGCCGATTTAAGAACACTTGACTTACGAGTTTACATTAGTGGTGATCAAATATCAGCTATCAAAATTGGTCAGACAGTGGATGTTTTGATTGATAAGAACAAAGAAGAAAACGACAGCCTTAAAGGAAAAGTAACTTGGATTTCTTCTCAATCGGAGTTTACACCTAAAATTATTCAAACCAAAGAGGAAAGAGTAAAATTGGTTTATGCCGTAAAAGTAAAAGTTGCTAACGATGGTCGACTAAAAATAGGAATGCCAGGCGAAATTAGATTCTAATACCGATTAGTATTTAAAATGATCCTTAACTGCACTCCGTTTGTTATTAATCTTTAAATATCTATCGGCATTATATACAATAGTTCGGTAATGTTTGATAATAAGCCTGTTTGTGATTCATTGCACTTGTCGCAATATTCTGACTATAAGTGGTTTGTAAATAAATCTCATGTCTTGATTCTCATATCTCACGATCTATTGATATATGAATCATTTAAAAATTAGATGATATATAAAAATATGGATGCAAGTATACAAGTAAATAATCTATCTAAAAGCTATGGGAATGTCCAAGCTCTCAAAAATATCAATTTAGATATTAAATCGGGAGAATTGTTTGGGCTGATTGGTCCCGATGGTGCTGGTAAAACAACACTTTTCCGATTGCTGGCAACCTTATTATTGCCCGATGAAGGTTCTGCAAAACTGTGCGAAATAGATAACGTATCGGAATACAAGAAAATCAGAAACTTTCTGGGTTATATGCCAGGTAAATTTTCACTTTATCAGGATTTAAGTGTGATTGAGAACCTTCGCTTTTTTGCGACTGTTTTCAATACTCGAATCGAAGATAATATGGATATGATTCGAGATATTTGGGTTCAGATTGAGCCTTTCAAGAATCGTTTGGCAGGTCAACTATCTGGTGGAATGAAACAGAAACTAGCTCTTTGTTGCGCATTAATTCATCAGCCTAAAATCCTATTGCTCGATGAACCAACTACGGGCGTCGACTCGGTTTCCAGATCGGAGTTTTGGCAGATGCTAAAAGGCTTAAAAGAAAGAGGTGTCACGATTGTAGTTGCAACTCCATATATGGATGAAGCCAATTTGTGTGACCGTGTTGCCTTAATCCAGGATGGTGAGATTTTACAGGTTAATACACCTGATGAGATTGTAGAGCAATTCGGGAAAAAATTATATGCTGTAAAGAGCAACGACAATTATCAAACATTGCTCGACCTAAGAGAATTTAAGTCTACAAATTCAGTTTTTCTTTTCGGACAAAGCTTACACTATACCGACACCAAGAACGAAGCTTCTATTGATGAGCTAAAGACCTATTTAGCAAACAAAGGCAGATCAAGTACTGTAGTCGAAAAAATTAAGCCAAGTATCGAAGATTGTTTCATGGCATTAAGCACAAAATCAAAAGCGCATGAATAGCAAACAAAAGGTGATCCGTGTTAAAAACATGTACAAGAAGTTCGGAGAGTTTACTGCCAACGACGATTTATCTTTCGAAATAGAAGCTGGTGAAATATTCGGCTTCCTAGGAGCTAATGGTGCTGGTAAAACAACTGCAATTAAAATACTTTGTGGTTTATCCTACCCTACTTCTGGAGAAATTAATGTTGCTGGTTTTGATGTTTATACTGAGCGAGAATCTGTCAAAAGAAATATTGGTTATATGAGTCAGAAATTCTCTCTTTATGAGGATTTAACTGTCTTTGAAAACATACGTTTCTATGGCGGAATTTATGGCTTGTCTAAATCTGAGATCAATTTTAAGGCAAATGACTTGCTAAAGAAACTTGACTTGGAACATGCCAGAGATAAACGAATCAGCGCTTTACCTTTAGGCTGGAAGCAAAAACTAGCCTTCTCCGTTGCCATTTTTCACGATCCTAAAATTGTATTTCTCGATGAACCTACTGGTGGTGTCGATCCCGTAACCCGAAGACAATTTTGGGATTTAATTTACGATGCTGCACGAGCAGGAATCACGGTTTTTGTGACAACCCACTATATGGACGAGGCTGAATATTGCGATCGGGTATCCATAATGGTAGATGGAAAGATTGAAGCACTGAATACTCCTGAAAAACTGAAAGAGCAGTTTCATGCTGACGATATGGATCAGGTATTTTTGAGTCTGGCGAGAAAAGCGACAAACGTAGAATAAGATTTAAATTAAGACAAGATGAATCGATTTATCGGATTTTTAAGAAAAGAATTCTATCATATCTTTCGAGATAAGAGGTCAATGCTTATTCTGTTTGGAATGCCAATTGTTCAAATCATGCTTTTTGGCTATGTTATTTCCACTGACCTAAAAGATATTAAGATGGCTGTCTTAGATCATTCAAAAGATGAATACTCAGCAGAAATCATTAATAAAATAACCTCGTCTGGCTACTTTTCACTAACCGATAATCTCAAATCGGTAAAAGAAGCGGATGCCGTTTTTAAGAAAGGTGATGTGAAACTAATTTTAGTTTTCGAGCCCGATTTTGGTGCGAAACTCATTAAAAACACAAGAGCGAATATTCAAATTTTAACGGATGCCACAGATCCCAATATGGCAAATTTAGAAGTAAATTACTTACAGGGCATTCTTCAAAATTACAATGTCGAAATCAATAGTGATAAAAAAGCACCCTTTTCAATTCAGCCTAAAACACGTATGTATTTCAATTCGAATTTGGAGAGTGTTTTCATGTTTATCCCAGGTATAATGGCAACCATACTCATGTTGGTTTCAGCCATGATGACTTCAATATCCATCGCAAGGGAAAAAGAGTTGGGCACAATGGAAGTCTTGCTCGTATCACCCTTAAATCCCTTACAAATTATTTTAGGAAAAGTAACACCTTATTTAGCATTATCGTTTATCAATGCATTGGTCATTATAGGCATGGGATATTTCATATTTGGCGTTCCAATTTTGGGCAGCTTTACTCTGTTAATGACCGAGACTATTCTTTTCATCTTTCTGGCTTTATCCATCGGTATTTTCATATCTACCATATCTAAAAACCAACAAGTTGCCATGATGCTCTCAATGTTTGGCTTAATGCTTCCAACAATTATACTTTCTGGATTTATTTTCCCAATTCGAAACATGCCACTCCCCTTACAAATTATCAGTGATCTTATTCCACCTAAGTGGTTTATCGTGATTTTGAAAAACATTATGCTGAAAGGTGTAGGCATAGAATATGTATGGAAAGAAACCTTGATTTTAATTGCCATGACCATGGGATTCATTGGACTCAGTTTAAAGAAGTTTAAAATAAGATTAGAGTAATACTGAAAGGAAACATTATGCGAATATTAAAATATTTATTACAAAAAGAATTCCTACAGATCTTTCGTAACAAGAGCATGTTACCTATCATATTTGTGATGCCAATTCTGCAGCTTTGCGTTCTGTCTTTTGCAGCGACCTACGATATGAAAAACACAAATCTGTATATTGTAGATAAAGATCTTTCGAGTCATTCCAGAGAGTTGATTTCTAAATTCAATGGCTCTCCCTTCTTCACGGTTAAAGAAATTGGCTTTTCAGAAGAAGAAGCAGAAAAAGAAATTTTCAAAGACAATATCGATGCGATTCTTGTCTTTAATAAGGGTTTTGGAAAGTCTGTTGATTTAAAAACACAGGCATCCGTTCAAATTCTTGTAAATGCCATAAATGCTAGCTCGGCAGGTTTGTACAATGCTTATATAAACTCTGT
>JADGEF010000045.1 GCA_016744515.1 Marinifilaceae bacterium
AGCAAGCGTTCTTAGGAAAGAATTTTCTTCCTCTTTCACCACTTTCTCAATCAAATCTCTTTGCTTAATCAATTCTGGGAAATGCTTACCCATAACCTCGATAAGAACCTCAACCAAACGGTACATGAAGGGATCTTTTAAATCGAGGAACGTGTAGCCATAACGCACTGCACGACGAAGAATTCGACGGATGACGTATCCAGCTTTATTATTTGAAGGTAACTGACCATCTGTAATAGCGAATGAAATCGTTCTAATATGGTCAGCAATTACACGTAGGGCAATATCAATCTCTTCGTTATCGCCGTAAGTTTTACCACACATTTTAGCAATAGCCTGAATAATGGGTTGGAAAACGTCAGTGTCGTAGTTTGATTGCTTCTTTTGTATAGCCATACAAAGACGCTCAAATCCCATTCCTGTGTCAACATGCTGATGAGGTAATGCTTCTAGTGAACCATCAGCCTTACGATTGAATTGCATGAAAACCAAGTTCCAGATTTCAACAACCTGTGGGTGATCCATATTAATAAGGTCACGTCCATCAACAAGTTTTCTTTCTTCTTCAGTTCTAAGGTCGATATGGATTTCAGAACAAGGACCACAAGGACCAACATCTCCCATCTCCCAGAAATTATCTTTCTTGTTTCCGTTGATGATATGATTTACTGGTAGGTATTTTTCCCAATAACCAGCAGCCTCATTGTCGCGCTCCATTTTATCTTCTTCGCTACCTTCAAAAACACTAGCGTATAAACGATCAGTAGGAAGTTTCAATACATCAACTAAAAGTTCCCATGCCCAATCAATGGCTTCCTTTTTAAAGTAGTCGCCAAAAGACCAGTTACCTAACATTTCGAACATGGTGTGGTGATAAGTATCATGACCTACCTCTTCCAAGTCGTTATGCTTTCCTGATACTCTCAAACATTTTTGCGAGTTAGTAATCCTCTTGTATCTAATAGGAGAGTTGCCTAAAAAAATGTCCTTAAACTGGTTCATACCCGCATTGGTGAACATTAATGTTGGGTCATCTTTAATCACCATTGCTGCTGATGATTCAATTTTATGTTGTTTGGATTCAAAGAAATCCAAAAAGGCTTGTCTGATCTCGCTAGAATTCATGTTGTATTATGTTTTAAATCAATGAGATTTTGATGCTTAGCTTGCAAAGTTAGATTATTTCCTTAATTTTGCTCACATGCGTGAAGAAAAATGTAAATTTTTCTGAAAAAATAAATTGAATATTAATTCATGGCAAAAACCAAATATCAGTTTAATCCTGAGTCAATTAGCTACGAAGAAGTTGAAGTGAGCTTTAAGACTCGAGCATTAGATTTTTTAAAACATATAGCTTCGAGTTTGGTACTTGCAGTTATAATGGTCATCATTCTCTTTAATTATTTTGGCTCTCCAAAGGAACGTTCACTCCAACGTGAAAATCAAGAATTGCTTTCTCATTTCGAAAGGTTAAATAATGAATTCAATAAAGCGCGTGTTGTTTTAGGTGATCTAGAACAACGTGATGATAATATTTACCGTGTGATTTTTGAAGCAGAACCAATTCATAGTAATATTAGAAAAGCAGGTTTTGGTGGTGTAAATCGTTACGAAAATTTAGAGAACCTTAAGAATGCCGATCTTATTATTTCGACATCAAAGAAATTAGATAAGCTTTCAAAATCGATATACGTTCAAACCAAGTCGTATGACGATGTTGAGATGATGGTTAAGAATAAATTCAAACTCTTAGCAGCTATTCCAGCGATTATGCCAATTGCGATTAAAGATTTTAATCGAATTTCGGCAGGTTATGGCTGGCGAGTTCATCCTATTTATAAAACACGTAAATTTCATGATGGAATGGATTTTACGGGAAAAACGGGTACACCTCTTTATGCTACAGGCGATGCAGTAGTTAAGAAAATTAGTAAGATGCGAGGGTACGGAAAAACAGTTGTTTTAGATCATGGTTATGGCTACACAACCTTGTATGCTCACTTAAATGGGTATAATGTAAAGCGAGGACAAAAAGTAAAACGAGGAGAGGTGATTGCCTTTTTAGGTAATACAGGAAAATCTACAGGACCTCACTTGCACTATGAAGTAAGAAAGTCAGGGAAACACGTGAATCCTATAAATTATTATTTTAACGACCTAAGCGCAGATGAATATGACCGTATGGTAGCCTTTGCAGCTAACACTGGTCAAACAATGGATTAGTTTCACCAAAAATATTTTGGCAAGCATAAAAAAGTGATGCGAAAAATTAAACTTCGTGTCACTTTTTTGTTAATTTAGTCTAAGCTTATAATTATAAGCTCCTGTCATACTGTTTGAAAACGAGTCTGCTGTGCCATATCGTGAAACGAAAATAGAAAAACTTTACTACTCCATTGGAGAAGTTGCCGAAATGTTCTCGGTAAATACCTCTCATATTCGATATTGGGAAAAAGAGTTTGATATTATCAAGCCCAAGAAGAATAAAAAAGGCAATCGCTTTTTTACCAAGGCTGACATTGATAATTTCCACTTAATTTATCACTTAGTAAAAGAGAGAGGAATGACTCTTAATGGAGCTAAGTTGAAATTGAAGGAAAATAAAGAGGATACTCAGAATAATTTTGATGTTGTTTCAAGACTTAAGGATATTAAAGCTCTTCTTCTTGAGATGAAAGAAAATATCTAAAATTCCACGTCTGGAATATAACCCCTAAATTTTATTGATTTGAAAGTAAAAGATATAGTAGCTGCAATAGAAGATATAGCACCTTTGTCTTATCAGGAATCTTACGACAATGCAGGTCTTATTGTTGGGAGATATGACTGGGAACTAACAGGAGCATTGATTTGTTTAGATGTTGTTGAAGAAGTTGTTGAGGAAGCTATAGAAAAAGGATTAAATCTTATTATATCACATCATCCTATCGTTTTTAAAGGATTGAAAAGGTTTAATGGTAACAATTACGTTGAACGTACCGTAATGTTAGCTATTAAGAATAATATTGCCATTTATTCAGCTCATACCAATTTGGATTCTGTAAAAGGAGGCGTGAGTGATAAGATGTGTGATGTGCTAGGTCTTGTAAACAGAAAGGTTTTAGATCCGGTAAGTGAGGATTTAAAGAAACTGGTGACTTATGTACCCTCTGATAAAGCGGAAGAAGTTCGCACGTCATTGTTTGAATCTGGAGCTGGCAAAATTGGTAACTATGACTCCTGTAGTTTTAATTTAAAAGGAGAAGGAACTTTTAAAGCTAACGATTCAGTTATACCGTATGTTGGTAAGACTGGTGAGTTGCATCATGAAGCGGAGACACGAATAGAGACGATTTTTCCTAAGCATCTGCAAGGGAAAGTTATTAGCGCTTTGTTACGATCACACCCTTACGAAGAAGTTGCTTATGATATTTATTCTTTAGAGAATAAAAACCCTCAGGTTGGTTTGGGAATGATTGGTGAATTAGAAGCACCAATAGATAGTCTTGAGTTTATGAATAAGTTGAAAGATTTATTTCATTGTGGAGTTATTCGTCATACACCAATTGTAAAAGATAAAATTAGAAAAGTAGCCCTTTGTGGTGGAAGTGGAAGTTTCTTGCTGAGAAAAGCTAAGGCCGCAAAAGCGGACATTTATATAAGTGGAGATTTTAAATATCATGAGTTTTTCGATGCCGAAGGAAAGATAATTATTGCTGATATCGGACATTATGAAAGTGAACAGTTTACTAGAGAAATTTTTTATGAGATAGTTACAAAAAAATTCCCTAACTTTGCGGTTCGTATCTCAGAGATAAATTCAAATCCAATAAATTATTTGTAAACATATGACAACACAAAATCCAAAAGCTGCAGATTTAAAGGATATTTCAGTTGAAGAAAAATTACGTGCATTGTACGAAATGCAAAGCATTGATGCTGAGGTTGACAGGATTAAAACGCTAAGAGGAGAACTTCCTTTAGAAGTTCAGGATTTGGAAGATGAAATTGTGGGGCTTGACACCAGAATTAATAATCTTAACACTGAAGTTAGTGGCCTTGGTGATACAATCACTAAGAAGAAACAAGAGATAAAAGAAGCTGATTTATTGATTAAAAAGTACGAGGCTCAACAGTCTAACGTAAGAAATAATCGTGAATTTGATTCTATCTCTAAAGAAGTTGAATTTCAAAAGCTTGAAATTGAGTTATGCGAGAAGCGCATCAAAGAATTTACAGCAGAGTCTTCTAATAAGAAAGTTCAGATTGAAAAGTCAGATGCTATTTTAGCTGATAAGAAGATTGATCTTGAAGCTAAGAAAAGTGAGCTTGATGCAATTGTTTCTGAAACTCAACTTGAAGAAGATAAGTTAACTTCAAAGTCAGCAGAATACAAAACAAAAATTGAAGAGCGTTTAATTAAAGCTTACACTCGTATTCGTGGTAATGCTCGTAACGGACTAGCAGTAGTTACTGTTGAGCGTGATGCTTGTGGCGGTTGTTTCAATAAGATTCCACCTCAACGTCAGATGGATATTCGTACTCGTAAGAAAATTATCGTTTGTGAATATTGTGGACGTGTATTGGTTGACCGTTATATTGTTGATTACGATAATAGTCTTGAGAAAGCTGATATTGAAGCAGCAGAAGCAAAGCCAAAGAGAAGAACTCGCAAAACAAAAGCGTAATCTTTACTTTATATATTACAAAAGGCCGTCGAATTTCGACGGCCTTTTTTGTATCCTATTTTATAAAGAGAAGCTATTCTGTTGGTGTAATTAAACCTTCATTACTAATGTTTAATTTGGCCTCTGGAATATCACTTAGAGTTAGTTCTTTTAATTTCAGAGCAGCTTTATTAAGCTTGTCAATTCGTGTGCCTAAGCCTTTTATTTGCTTGCATGAAATAAGCTCAGCTTTTTTAAACTCACCTTTCTTATTCGTGAAAACTTTTAGGATAGGAGCTAGTCCATTAATACCTGATACTTTCATTCTACTATAGGTGCAAAAGTTGCCTAAGCTATAGATGATAAAACGATCTTTGTAAAGATCTACAGCTCTTAATACATGAGGTCCATGCCCAAAGATGACATCTGCACCAGCATCAATCATTTTACGAGCAAACTCGTATACATTACCTCTGTTTTCCCCTAAAAACATTTCTCGTTCTCTAGTTAGATGCTCATATTTTGAACCTTCTGCACCACCATGAAAGGATACAACGGTTACGTCGCATCTATCGTTTAGAGAACGTACAATACGTTCTGCTTCTTTTTCATCGTTTAAATCGCAGGTTCCTTTAATGGGAGCAAAGGCACAGAAACCAAACTTCACACCATCACGTTCTATTACGACACTTGGATATTCAAGTAAACCAACATGGTTTAAACCAGCGTTTTCAATTTGTTTAATTGTGTTTAACCTACCAGGAACACCAAGATCTCCAGAATGATTATTAGCCATGCTTAAAACATCAAATCCTGCATCAGCAATATGCTTAAATAGAAAGTCTGGACTTCGAAAAGCATAGCAATTAGCCGTGTCCTGACATCTTTTTGTAATGGGGAGTGAATCGGAAAAAGAACCTTCCAAATTTCCAAAACTAATGCTTGCATCACTAATAAGAGGGTATAGTCCTTTCATTAGATTGTCTCCATTCTGTGGAGGCATATATTTAGGATGTGGAAAGTTAGTTCCTAACATGATATCTCCAACTCCAATAATACTTACAAGCTTCTCATCAGTTAGTTTCTTAATTGAATCCGTATGATTGATGATTGTATCCTGTAAGGGAATTGTATCGATTGTTTTTTGTGCTATAAGTGCAGTGTGACTTGCAAGTAGTATAAAACTGATTTGAATTAAAAATTGTCTCATAGATTGAAAAGTAAAAAAAAAGCATGTAAATATATAATTTACATGCTTATTAATAATTAAATGGGGCAATAATTAGTTTAATTACCAAGATCCACCAGCGCCACCGCCACCAAAGCTTCCGCCACCAAACCCACCGAATCCACCAAAGCTACTTCCTCCGCCAAATCCACCAGATCCGGAAGAAAAATCGTTAAATGAGCTACCACGTGAACCAGAACCCATCATTCCTAATAGCATCCAAAATGGTAGGCTACTTCTAGAACTACCCATAGTATGTTGTCCTCTAGATTTAGAACGACCTATGAATGAAAAAATAAGAATAATAAAAAGAGGTATTAGAAATCCAAAGGTTCCTTTTTTACTAGAACTACGTTGTTTAGCATATTGCTGATGATTAAACTCTCCCTTGGCTAAGCCCATTAATACAGAGCTAGCCTGATTAATACCTTCATAAATTCTCCCTTGTTTGAAATAAGGAATCATTTCATTACTGACAATCTCTTTGGCCGTGGCATCAGGAATAGCTCCTTCAAGTCCATATCCAGTTGCAATAAATACTTGACCTTTGCTATCGCGAGTTTTAGGTTTAAAAAGGATAACAATTCCATTGTCAAAACCTTTTTTTCCAACTTGCCATTTTTCACCTATCTCGTATGCAAAGCTAGAAGCGTCAGATCCATTTAGGCTTTTAACAGTAACAAGAGTAATTTGGTTACCAGTATTTGCGTAAAAATCCAGAAGCCTTTTTTCTAAAGCATTACCTTCTGATTTCGTAAGTACATTTGCAAAATCGTTAACCAACACTTGTTGTTTAGGTCTATCTGGAATGTCTTGTGCTTGAGAAAAGCTAGAAAGTGCTAGAGCTAGTATTAATAGTATGTGTTTTAAATATCTCATTGTTTTTATTTTAGTTATCTCCAAATGAGATGTCATCACTTAACTCATTTACATCATCTTCTTGATATGGGAAATGAGATTTTAATTGTTGTCCCGCCATCTTAATTCCTTCCGCTAATCCATTAGCAAATTCATTTTGTTTAAATGAACCAAGGATTTCTTCTTTTGTATGGTCCCAAAATGTCTCTGAGACTTTTGCATTAATGCCAGCGTCACCTAAAATTGCAAATTTATGATCGCGAATTGCTAGATAAAATAGAACGCCATTTCTCGCTTGAGTTTTGTGCATTTCTAATTTTGCAAAAAGAAAAGCAGCTCTGTCCATTACGTCATCAGGACATTTGTTTTCTATATGGATACGAATTTCACCTGAGGTATTTAATTCGGCTTCAGCAATGGCTTGTTTTATTGCCGTTTGTTCTTCTTTGCTAAAAAAATCAGCAGCTGATTTCATGTTTTTTATATTAGATGTGAATGATTGTTTTATGAGAATTGAGAAATTTTAATCAACAACTCTCATAATATTGGATCTAACTTTTTAGTTCTAAAACTTAACTTCTGGAACCTTTTCTGAACCTTTTGTAGCTTCAAAATAAGCTTTCTTATCGTAATTGTAGAATCCTGCAAAGAATGAGTTAGGAAATTTTTGGATGTAGATGTTATACTGCTTCGCAGATTCGTTGAATTTTTTACGTTCTACGGTAATACGATTCTCGGTACCTTCCAATTGTGCTTGAAGATTCATGAAATTTTGATTTGCTTTAAGTTCAGGGTAACGTTCTACACTTACCATTAAGCGAGATAATGCAGAACCTAACCCATCTTGAGCAGCTTGAAACTGCTTCATGCTGGCGGCATTCATTTTACCTGGAGTAATGTTCACTGAGGTTGCTTTTGCACGTGCTTCAATCACACCTGTAAGTGTTGATTTTTCATGTTCGGCATATCCTTTTACAGTATTTACTAAATTCGGAATCAGGTCAGCTCTACGTTGATAAACATTTTCTACTTGTGCCCATTGCCCATTAACATTTTCGTCCATGGTAACCATATTATTTTTGAAGCCTACTGACTTACTTATTCCCCATATAGCTAGAACTGCTATTACAATTAAGATAATGACTGATTTCTTCATGTGTTTTATTTTATAATTTACTTAGTTTATTCAAATTTATATGTGAGATATCTTAATGTAGAAAGACCATATGAAACTACATTTTTTCTATGAAATAGAAGTAATTCTTTCATATATTCGGCAAAATGTGTGCCTATAAAGATAAATGGACAAAACAAGTAGGTGTAATGACAGGCTGGCAGGATGTATAATGTTTTAAATACCTGATTCTTTTTATAAGAAAGTTTTGAAGAGGAAAATCATTACAAATTTCTAATTTTGCCTACTAATATTAGTAGGCCTAACAGGAATGAAAGGTTAAATACTCTATTCAATAAATTAGCTGTATGCAAATTCAATCTTTAAGTGAGATAGAAAAATTTAAAAGAGAAAAAAACTCATTTTTTGTCTACTTTTCATCACCTAGTTGTGGTGTTTGTCTGGTTTTGAAACCAAAATTGATGAAAATGATGGCAGATAAATATTCAAATATTTATGCGTGCCAAGTGGACACAGCTTTACATCCTGAAATTGCAGCTCAGTTAGGTTTTTATACGAACCCTAGTTTCATTGTATATTTAAATGGACAGGAATATATAAGGAGATCTCGTTCTATCAGTATACAAGAACTAGATGAGAGTTTGGAGCGTCCTTATAAATTGTTGTTTTAAGTTTGGCTTCTAGTAAGTTCCTATATTTAACATGACCAAAGGGCAAGCTTGCTCTGTAATAATACCATTTGCACGAGCTTTAATTTCAAACTCAGGATTCTCAGTTCCAGGAGGAAACAAGATGCGTTGAGGTTTTAGGCTGATTAAATAATCGTAATACCTTTCTTGATTTTTAGGTGAAAGATATATGGCAATCGTATTAATATTTGTAAAATGTGGAAAGCCTGTTTGAATATCTATAGTGTATGCAGTGCCTTCTTTATTGCCAACAGCATAGGTTTTTATCTTGTGCTCGGTTAAGAGTTTGATGCATTTGTTTGAATAGCGTTCTGTCTTAGTACTAGCACCAATAACTAAAGTCGTTTTCATTTTGGAAGCTTAAAGGTTTGTATTTTGTTTTTACTTGAATATACAAAATATTTAGTATAAGTTGAATAGGACAATTATTTTTTATTTAAAAACAGTAGATTTTATCTCTTCTCAATCAATACTGTAGCATAAGCTGACACGCCATCTTCTGTGCCTTCAAAGCCAAGTTTTTCGGTTGTTGTCGCTTTTATAGCTAAATCTTCAATATCAATTCCCATAACATCAGCTAGAGTCTTTTGCATGCTTGGAATATGTGGGTTTATTTTTGGTTTTTGTAGAGCAATTGTTGAATCAATATTGCCAATAGTAAAACCTTTAGTTGCGATTATTTCAACGGTCTTTTTAAGTAATATTTTGCTGTCGATTCCTTTTAATTCGGCTGAAGTATCAGGAAAGTGAAAACCGATGTCTCTCATGTTGGCAGCACCTAGTAAGGCATCGCAAATAGCATGAATTAGAACATCACCATCAGAATGTCCAACACTACCTTTATGATGATCTAACTGAATACCTCCAAGCCAAAATTCTTCACCTTCTGCTAATTGATGCACATCGTATCCAAATCCAACTCTAATTTTCATTTTCTTCTGTTTTGAAATGTATAAGTACAGAAAATCCTCACTTCGTATGAGGATTTTAAAGGTATATATTTTTTAGTTTATCTTCTGTTCGATTTCAAATCAAGATTTGCAGAAATTGAAACACGTAATGTGTTTTGCAGAGGATTGTTTTGACTTGATGGAATTAGGTATGAAAAATCCAGATCGAACATACTTAGTTTTACGCCAACCCCAGCAGTGTAGAATTTACGATTCCCTTTATCTTCATTTTCGTGGAAGTAGCCAGTACGAATAGCAAATTGATTTTGATACCAATACTCAACACCTAAGCTCCATGTTATTTCTTTGAACTCTTCGCTCATGCCACCTGGTGCATCAGAAAAGGAATTGAAAATCCCTGTCATGACACTTTTATCGTTTTTGTTTGAGGATAAGTCAGGATTATTTTTTATTTTTTTCCCAGAGGAGCTAGGAACAAGCAATTTATTTATATCTAATGAAACTGTAATTGAGTTGTATTGATCAATTTGATGTTTATAAGCTGATCCAAGTCTTAGGTTTGTTGGAATAAACTCTTTGTCACTATCATCAGAATAACTTATTTTCGAGCCAATGTTAGAAATATTTACTCCCCACGACCACACTGATGGGTTGTGAGATGAACCATATTCTTTACGATGATAAACGGATAAATCGGCAGCAAATGCACTGGCAGATTTAGATTCGTTGTTATAACCTCCTTGCGAAATATCTGAGAAAATATATCTGAAAGCGATTGCTCCGGAAAGGTTATTTCCTAACTTTCGTGAGTAAGCAACATCGAAGGCTAGTTCGTATGGATTTTTTTTGATCGCGGTTTCATTCTGAGTTTGTTGAAAAAAGATTTCTCCAAGAGAGAAATATCTGAAGGATGCCGCAATAGTTTGGTTCTTATCAAGACTATAATATCCTGCAAGGTATGCTACACTCATATCGTCGATTACTTTTCTCAACCATGGTGTATATGAGATGCTTATGCCTGCTTCGCTTTTGGTGAAACTGTATTTTGCCGCATTCCAAAACATAGAATTATGATCGGGGCTAGTAGCAACTCCAGAATTTCCCATAGCACCAGCACGAGAATCGGGAACAACAGATAAAAAAGGAACAGCTGTTGAAATATAATTAGCACCAGTCTGTGATACTTCTTGTGCTTGAGTATTATTTAAAAAGGCAAAAAGAGGAAGAACACAAAGGGCTCTAGTTAATATTTTTTGGATATTCATAAAAATAAAATTGATTAGATCTGTAAATATATTAGAATAACTTCAAAACAAGATTTTTATTACTTGAGTATGACTAATTTTTGAAATTTAGTTGCTGTTTTTCCATCCTCAGTTCTTAATTTAAGTCTGTAAAAGTATACGCCTCGACCAATTGAGTCACCAAAGTCATCTTTCCCATTCCAGTTTATTGGGCCGATTCTGAAGCCTGATGAGTTTATCGATGTTTCAAGTGTTTTTACGAGTTTACCCGAAACAGTTAATATCTGAATTAAAATTTCTATTTCCCCACTAGCTTGATTGTGTTCAAAATAGAAACTTGTGTTGGTTGTAAACGGATTAGGATAATTAAGTAAGTGTTTTATTGCGAGTTTGGCATCTTTAGCAACAATGAAATCAATTTGACTTTCTGATGGATTATTTAAGTTATCCCAAATTTTCAAATTAAGTTGATGCTCACCTTCTTCAAGCTTTGATAGTTGATAAGTTATTTGACCTTTTTGATAGCTATCAATGTCGGCTTGATAATGGTCATTAAGTTCGATGCTCTTGTCAATATCTTGATCAATTGTTGCAATAATATTGTGCATTACATTAGTTCCAAGCGTATTGATACCACTTGAATCTTGAATTAATGCGAGTAGGAGCGGAGATTCATTGGTAGCACCACCATTTACAAATTGTTCGTCATTCATGTAAAGTTCAACTTCAGGGCCTAGCTTATCGTCAATATTATTAATGTCAGATCCACCTACTATAATGTTATCTGTATAGCCTTTTGCAGTACTGATATTATTTTTTGCATAGTACAGAATCTTTCCATGACCATATTCGTAGTTGATATCTTTGGGAACAAGAAAGCTATAACTGAATTCTCCTTTATTGATACTTGCCTTTCCGGAGTATAGAATATTGTTTTGCTCTTTATATTCAAATGGCGCTTCATCATTTCCTAATGTTGTTTTATCTGTAAGTTTATCAAAAACTGTTGGGTATAGTGTTCCATTAAATTGATTCAGCTTTAGAGAATTTTCGTCTTCAATTTGTCCAGAAATTGTTATTTTACGATAAGCTTTAAGTGTATCAGGAGATTCCTTAATATTGACATCATTAAGTTTAAGACTTGTGATATTTTCTTTTGCGTAATTAAGTTTTAAAGCTGGATCTCCTAGTAGAGTGAAATTCCGTTTGTTGTTACTAGAACCACTTGAATTTTTTGTAAGTCTCATAATATCACCCAATCGCAAGCTCTCCCCATTGCTATCGGTTGAGAATACATATTTATAGAAATTTTGATTTAAATAGAAATTTGGTGTTGAATAAACCAATCGAGTAGTGGTGAATAAACCAATTCCACCACCATTATCTCTAAGGAGAATTCTTTCACCTCCCGACATTTTCTCATACTGATCAAACCGACTGAACTCGCAAGTAGCTGTCATAAATAAAGGGAGGCGAAGCTCATTTTTCCATGCGTCAATATCTTCAATCATCATTATTTTTTCATGAGCCAAACCATTCTCATTCCCATGTCCGGTATAGTTAACGATTAAGCATCCCTTATTAATCTTGTCTTCGATTGTTCTGTTCACTTCAGGATATCGGTCGCCTTCAGGAGTCGTTTCTTGTTTAAAATCATCTAAAAAAATACGATGTGTTCTATATTCGGGATGATTTGTTTCAAGTTGTATGGCTAACTTGTTGGCATCTCGCATGTGAACATTATTATCTTCATCATCACCAATGAAACAAAGTGAAGTTTGCCATTGTCCTAGGTTTTCATTTTTGTTATAATCAAGGATTTTAGAAACCACAATTTGTGCTTCTTCGGTTGAATTTACAGGCAGACGACCAATACCAATATCTACCAATCCAGAAGCTTCTCCCTCATTATCATCGAGTAATCCAAAAAAATCATCGGTAATAAATGATTGAGTTGGTGATAATGAATAAATGGACTGGTAGGTTGGAATTTTATTTGAGTTAACAGTGCTAATTAATTTGTTATCATAGGAGCCATCTCCAAATAGAAGAAGGTATTTAGGCATTTCGTCTTCTGTCGATGCTCCATCGTAAAACATTTTTACAAAGTTTCGAATTGCTGATACGTCTACGGTTCCTGATGAAAATTCGTTGTAGATACTCTCAGTGCTGACTAATGTTACTTTAAGTTGATCTTGAGTCTTGTGAAACTCAGAAAGTTGATTTGCGTAGGATAAAAAATCAGGATGACTTACTATGATTAGATCGCTAGCAGGCAGCCCATGCAAGTTTTGATTTTGGATTGCTTTAACAAATTTAGGACTTGGGAAATCTGCATTTAAATCGAAGGCTATTAGTTCTTTCAATTCGTCATGAGTAACATTTATATTTGCAGTATTTCCAGTAAGTTCACCTGCGATTTGTTTCACTTGCGATGGTGTTGTTACATCCCAAACCATCGTATTCGAACTTGCGTTTTCCAATTTGAAGTTTGCAATGTTCCCTATTCCCACAGAGTTTTTGTCTCTAAAGGCTAACTGATCACCTTCAAATTTAAGTTGACACCTAGCATTTAATCTTATGTAGTCTAGCCATCCAATTGAAGACGAAGATCCTTTTTCATATTCAATTTTAATATTGAATTGATCCTTGGTCGATTTAAAATCAGTAAATCGTTCTCTTATTTGGGCAGCATAGGTAGCCGTATAGCTACTTGTATTGACGAATGGTATGTTTATTTCACCGATGTTTTCATTTTCTGAGCTAATAATAAATTTTGAATCTGATGAAGATCGGCCAGCTACATGGGTATTAATACTAATGTTTTCATTTGTATTCAGATTGTTAAAAGTAAAAGGTAATAAATAGCTTGTTGTAATATCGAATATCTGTCCAAACCATAACTGCCCAGATCTAAGCAGATTCTTCTTATCGAGGTCGATAACTCTATAAGCATCGAAATTGTTGACTATAGTGTTTGGATTTGCTTCATTATTGACCTTCGAGATTAGTGGTGAAGCTGTTTTGCTAGAAGTGAGAAAATAATGAGCTGTGTTGCTATATAGATGATTTTCGTGAACAAATTCATTGGATTCCATATCATATCTCCAAGAGCGTGGACCTTTAGCGTAAAAAAGGATGTAATCACCAGAGTTGAATACGTTATCGTTTCCTTTCGATAGAAAAATACGATTCAATACTAAATCATCTAATTTGTAGTTATTATTCATTTTTGAAAGCATACCACCTCCAGTACCATATACTCGAATATTGGCAGGGTTATCTATGCCCATATCCAGAAGTTGTTGGTAGGTGATTTTATGAATGGCTGTAGTATCAACACTTATTTTGACCCATTTGCCGCTAGATAATACAGATTGACTTGTGTAAGTAGCTTTTGTTCTTCGTTTTTTATCTTGTTTTATGCCTTGCGGGATAAGTTTAATTTCAAATTTCTTCAATTTCTCAATATTACCATTCGATGGATTCTTCCTAATAGGAAGAAAGGTAACTTGTAGGAAAGCTTGTTTGCGAATTCCTGCCTTTTTTAGTTGAAAATAAAATTGAGAAGTGATTTGTGAAGGATCTATCAGAGCAGTTTCTTCTTGAGAAAGAGTTTCGTAGATGCTATTATTAAGGGAAACCAAATAATTCTCTTGACTATTAGAAACCTTTATATTACTAGAAAAATAGGGCAGGAAATTTGAGCTTTCTTCAATGTTTGACCCATCAAAAGTTAAAGTTTTTGTAGATATATCTTTTGATGAGAAAATCTCGGAAATAGACCAGTTAAGTTCGAAATTTTGCTGGTCTTGAGCAAAAGTTGAGTAAGGAATGATGAATAGAAGAAGGATAAGAAGCTTTCGCATTATTATATTTTAAAGAGTCAAGTTTTGTAATCAATAATATAAACAGAATACCGACTGTGAAGATATTCATAATTTATTTGAAGAAACAATGTTGTATGCTATGTAATTCTTATAGCATTAAATGAAAGGCTTAAGTTTTCTGAATGTAGTATGGAATAGAATGAAATTAACGATAAGGATTTAGGTAAAATGAGCAGTAGTGAATAAAAAGTGTAAAAAAGTAAAATTCTATACAATAAGTTCTATTTACTTTTAGTTATATTTGTTGGGTGAAGAGTGTCTTTTTTTTTGACTAAAGTCTGGTTTCCTTTAACTATTGAAGAAATTGAAGCAGTTTTAAACTTCTTTTCTCTCAAATTGCTATTAGTTAAAAAAAACGGTAAATTAGAACCTTTCACACTTACATTGTTCAATAGATCTGAAAAATGCGAGTATTTGTGTTGTTAATTTAGATGATCTCAAGTTATAGAGATTGTCTTTCATTTTAAATTGTATTTAATCCCATTATTATCGGGAAAAATATAGAAGTAAAAAAGAAAATTTAATCATATGAAATCGAATTTATTATTTTCTGCTTTCGCAATTACCTTATTCCTTCTTTCATCTTGTTCTAAGGTGAAGAATATTGTTGGTAAGGAAGAACGTTCGTCTGTTACGGGTTGGGCATATAACGATCCTGAGAACGGAGGATTTGAATACAAACAGGGATATATCCAAAAGACTGGACCTGGTTTGGTATTCATTGAAGGAGGAACTTTTGTTTTGGGACGTACACAGGATGATGTGATGTTCGAATGGAATAATATGCCACGTCGTGTTACAATTCCATCTTTTTATATCGATAAAACTGAGGTGAGAAATGTAGACTATAGAGAATATCTACACTGGACAAAGCGTGTTTTTGTTGATTATCCAGAAGTTTATAAAAAAGCATTACCAGATACAATGGTTTGGCGATCAGAATTGGCTTACAATGAACCATACGTAAATAATTATTTGCGTCATAAGGCTTACTCGGAATATCCAGTAGTTGGTGTTTCTTGGGAACAAGCTTCTGATTTTTGTGAGTGGCGTACCGACCGTGTAAATGAGAGAATCTTAATTGAAAAGGGAATCTTGAAAGAGAACCCTGATCAACGTAACGAGAATAACTTTAATACACAAGCTTATTTGAATGGGCAATATGAAGGTGTTGTTGGTACAAATCTAACAGATCTAAATCCTGATAATGAAGAACGTCGAGTTAGATGGTCTGATGGGATTTTATTACCAAAATACAGACTGCCATCTGAGGCGGAGTGGGAGTATGCTGCACTAGCAACTGTTGGAAATTCAACTGATGAACGTATTGGAGACAAAAGAATGTATCCATGGAATGGTCACTGGGTTAGAAATGATGACAAGAAACACCGTGGTAAGATGATGGCTAACTTCTCAAGAGGTAAAGGTGACTTCATGGGATCTGCAGGTGCACTTAATGATGCTGGTGATGTAACTGTTCCAGTTGTATCATATTGGCCTAATGATTTTGGCTTGTTTTGTATGGCTGGTAATGTAAACGAATGGGTAGCGGATGTTTATCGTCCTTTATCATCGTATGATGTTGCTGAATTCAATCCTTATAGAGGTAATGTTTTTAAAACGCCTTTACTTGATGAAGAAGGTAATGTTGCAGAAAAAGATAGTTTGGGGCGTATTCGTTATCGTTCTCAGAAAGACGAGGAGTTGGTAAATAGAGTAAATTATAGAACTGCTGATAATAGAAATTACAGAGATGGTGATTTAGCTTCAAGTGTTGTTGCTGATACTGAATGGACAAATGATGAGCTTCGTACTAAAGGTTCTTCTTTAATGTATTTGAATGCACAAGGGGCAGATGGGAATAATTACAATACTCTTATTAATGATGAAGCTCGAGTTTATAAAGGTGGATCATGGAAAGATAGAGTAATTTGGTTATCTCCTGGTGCTCGTCGTTTCTTAGACCAGAAGAGTTCAAGAGATGACATTGGTTTCCGTTGTGCTATGACACATGTAGGATCTCCAATAGAAGGAAAATAGATTATATGATTTTATATAAGATAACCTCATCGTGATAAACGATGGGGTTTTTTCTTGTATTTTTTTTAAATTCGCTAGTTCAATATCAAGCTCATTCTATGAATATCTCAGAAATTTATACTCTATTCCAAAAGTACCCTATTGTAATTACTGATAGTAGGAAGGTCGTTCCAAATTCCATATTCTTCGCCTTAAAAGGAGATAATTTTAATGGGAATAAGTTTGCACTTAATACACTTGAAAATGGCTGTCGTTATGCGATAGTGGATGAAGAGGAATATGCTATAGACGATAGATTTATATTAGTTGATGATGTTTTAACTTGTCTGCAAGACTTGTCTAGAGAGCATAGAAGAGCACTTTGTATACCTATACTTGCGATAACTGGCACTAATGGGAAAACAACGACTAAGGAGCTTGTAAATGAGGTTTTGAGAAAGAAGTTTAGGACTTCGGCAACTCAAGGTAATTTTAATAATCATATTGGAGTGCCACTAACTCTTTTGGCAATGAATTCTGAAACTGAATTTGGGATTGTTGAGATGGGAGCGAATCATTCTGGCGAAATAAAGATGTTGTGTGAAATTGCTGAACCTAACTATGGTTTAATTACAAATGTGGGTAAAGCTCATCTTGAAGGTTTTGGTTCATTTGAAGGCGTTAAAAGAACGAAGAAAGAACTGTATGATTACTTGTTTGCAAATGATGGAGAGATATTCGTCAATTGTGAAAATGAGCATTTGCTCGGTATGTTGAATAAGCAGAAGAAAGTTTTCTATGGTAATTCTGAAGAGGCATTTTCTAAAGCTCGTTTTCTGCAAGCCGAACCTAAACTTATTATTGAATTGCGCTCAGCTATTGGGAAATTGTATATCAAAACTCAGTTGATTGGCGCTTATAATTTCGAAAATGTATTGGCAGCAGTAACTTTAGGTCGATATTTTAAGATTGATGAAATTGATATAAAAGAAGCTCTAGAATCTTATATTCCGAGTAATAATCGCTCTCAGTTGATGAAAACGGATAAGAATGTTTTGTTTTTAGATGCTTATAATGCTAACCCAACAAGCATGATTGCTGCTATAGAAAATTTTGCATCAATGAAAATGAAGAATAAGTTTCTCATTTTAGGGGATATGTTAGAATTGGGAGATGAGTCTCAAAAGGAGCATCTTGATTTGCTAAGTTTGCTAAATAAGAAGGAGTTATCAGATACTTTATTAGTAGGTTCTATTTTTTCAAACTTGACTTCAACTTACAAGTTTAAATCCTTTGAAAATGTAGATGACCTTCTTGAATATCTAGAGAAATTAGATTTAAGGGATAAGTATATTTTAATTAAAGGGTCGCGAGGAATAAAGCTTGAAAAGGCAATTGAAAAATTATAGAATATGAGTTTAGCTTGGATTTATTTATTAATTGCAGGACTTTTTGAAGCGGCTTGGGCAATAGGATTAAAATATACACAGGGGTTTACTCGGTTATGGCCTAGCGTGTTTACTATTATAGCTATGGCAATCAGCCTTTACTTCTTAGGTTTAGCTCTTAAAAATTTACCTGTAGGAACAGCTTACGCTGTATGGACTGGGATAGGAGCATTTGTAACGGCAATACTTGGAATTATTCTCTTTGGCGAGAGTGTCCATTTTGCTCGTATATTCTTCTTATTCTTACTATTGGTTTCTATAGTAGGATTAAAATTTACTGCTAGCTAGAAGGTGATATCTGAGAATCTCTTTTTACTTTGAATAAAATAGTCTGCAATAATGCTGCCTTTGTATATTTCTTTATGAAATTCTGTAGTGGCTAAAGGATTTAAAATCCTCCTTTTTTCTCGTATTTTACTAAGCTTAGAGTAGAACGAATAGTGAGCTTTTAGCACTGCCATAAAATTGTCAAATTCAAAGCTGACAAGAAATTTGACAGCTGCAACGCCATCTAATATCATCCTTAATAACATTGTTGTCAGAAGTTTTTCAGAAGGTAAATTCTTATATAACATATAAAGATTGTTTCTGAAATTTAGATGTAATTTTCGTGAGCTATTGTTTGGCAGAGTTGCTCCACCTACATGGTAAACGACACTTTCTGGATGGCACACAATTCGGAAACCTCTATTCTTAATTCTCCAACAAAGATCGATTTCTTCCATATGAGCGAAGAAGTCACCATCAAGTCCACCAACTTTTTTATAAATTTCTGATCTAATAAAAAGGGCTGCACCACTTGCCCACATAACATCAGTTAGTTGGTCGTATTGTCCTGCATCAGGCTCTATTGTGTCAAATACTCGACCTCTACAAAAAGGATAACCTAAATGATCGATATAACCACCTGAAGCACCAGCGTATTCGAAATCTGACTTATTATTATAAGCTTTAATTTTTGGTTGAGCAGCAACAATATCAGTTTCCTTTTCGAATAAGTCATAAATTGGATCTAGCCAATTCTCGCTCACTTCAACATCTGAATTCAGAAGAACAAAATATTCATGATCAAGTTGATCTAAAGCTTTATTATAACCATCGGCAAATCCATAATTTTTATCGAGGATAATTGTTTTAAGAGATGGGTATTCGTTCTTTAAAAAAGCTATAGAATCGTCTGTAGAGTCATTATCAGCAATAATTACTTCAGCCCATTCTCTATCAGAAAATTTAGTAACAGAAGGAAGAAATTGTTCTAATAATTTCTTTCCGTTCCAATTGAGTATTACGACTGCTATTTTGTTCATGATTTGTTATTCTGATGTTATTTGGGAGCTAAATATAAGCTAATTTGCTGACCTATGAGTTTCTTTTGTGCTTCCATCTTTTGTGTGACCATAACCAATAAGACGGATTTTCGTTGATGATATCCTCAAGTAAGCGAGTATGACGTTCTGTTATTCCGTTTTCCTCAGTCTCCTTTGGATTATCAGTAATTGGGATGAATTCATATTCGTAATAGCCACGCTTAAGTTTAGTCATTTTGCAGTAAACTACAGCTTGATCTAATTTTTTAGCAATACGCTCGGCACCCTGCAGAATCGGAGTATCTTGATTTAGGAAGTTTGTCCAATATTGAAGATTTTTTTTGTTAGGTGTTTGATCACCAATAAAGGCAGTGACTGTAAAATGATCTTGGTTTTTATGTCCGATCATTGTACGTAGTGTATCGTTTTTTGCAAGAGTTTTCGATCCAAGCTTTTCACGAATATTAATATACATTTTATCAATAACCTTGTTGTGTAAAGGTTTGTAGATAGGTAAGAAATCCCCAACATTATGAAGAGCAAAAGAAGATAACCATTCCCAGTTAGCATAATGCCCTGTAACAGCAATTACACTTTTCCCTTGAGCTTTATACGGTTCAAAAAAATCAGGATTCTTCAATACGCAACGTCTCAGAATTTCTTCTTCACTGATGCGCCATAATTTTATGGTTTCTATAAACGTATCACAAAAGTGATGGTAAAATTCTTTACGTATTTTTCTGATTTCTTCAGAGGATTTTTCGGGGAATGAATTTCTTAAATTCTGATTTACAACTTTCTTCCTGTATGCTATAATTCTATAAATAATAAAAAAGACAAAATCAGAGAATATATATAATAGCCAGAGAGGTAAGAAACTCAATAAGCGAAAAAAGGCATAAGCCAAATATGAAAATAAACGAGTCATATAGAAATTAATAAAGAATGTGTTTATACTGTTATTTGAGCATGAATTTTTGAATGCAAGCTTTAAATTCAGTAAAATTTAATGAATTACTTGCGATTATTTCTTGTCCGAAGATATAATCATCCTCGCCTAGAAAATCACAAACATTACCTCCAGCCTGTTGTACTAAGAAAGCTCCAGCTGCTACATCCCATGCTTGAAGACCGTATTCATAAAAAGCATCGAACCGACCACATGCTACATAGGCTAAATCTGTTGCTGCCGATCCAGGACGACGAACACCTTGAGAGTTTATGCATAAATGTTTAAGTAGATTCATATAACTATCTAATTGATCGAAGTTATTGTAGGGGAAACCTGTTCCTACAAGGCTTGTTTCAACTGTAGATGCTTTCGAAACAGTTATTGCTTTGTCGTTGAGATAAGCTGGGGCTCCTTCCCAAGAATAAAAGCATTCGTTCAAGCTAATTTCATAGACAACACCTAAAACAATTTTGTCTTCTTTCTTAAGTGCTATACTAACTGCGAATGGTGAAAATCCGTGAATGTAATTCGTTGTGCCATCTAAAGGGTCGATAATCCAATTGTAAGTTTCACCAGTAATTGTCTCAGTTCCTTCTTCTGCAATAAAGCCTGCTTCACTTATAAGAGGTTTCAAGCTCTCTATAATCATAGCTTCAGCTGTTTTATCAACATAGGTTACAAAATCGTGTGTCCCTTTGTTTTCAATAACATCTGCGCTAATTTTATTCTGATGTTCTTTAATAAAAGTGCCAACTTCAATGGCAATTTTTCTTGTTTCTCTGCAAATTAATTCCAGATCTATCATGAGCTGTTCGGCTTTATATTAGGATTTAAGCAAGTTTAAATTTAAAACTTTTTTTATCGATAAGTTTAATTTTCACGTTTCCATTATCATTTATTTCTAATAAACTAACGTCAGCTATACGATTGCTTAAATTAGGCTTGTATTCTATTTCAACTTTAATGTAATTTTCTGTGAAACCATACATGATTTCATCCTTGCTGTGATCTTCAAATAGAGCTTTTGCATTTGTACCAATGAAACTCTGATAAAACGCTCTTAGTTTCTTTTCTGATAGAATTTGGAATATTTTAGCTCTTTTCTTTTTGTCTCCATGTTTGACAATTTTTTTTAACTTTTATCATATGAAAGAATGTAGTTGAAAAACTGGAAATTGTGTGTAAAATTATAAGTGTTGATGAAATTTTTATCTCTCTCAGTTTAGCTACTTTCTTTGCAACATGATTTCTTCTTTTTTGCTGATAATATTTGATATTGTTCTCAGTCAATCAGGTTATAATCAATTGATTGGAGTCAGTGTTAAAATAAAAAGAACTACTTCAAGAGGTGAAATAGTTCAGTGTTAATGAATCTGTTGCAAAATTAGAAAAAGAATCTACTATGCCATAACATTTGATGCAGAGTATTCTTGATATAATTGATGAATAATACCATCGGAGACTCCAATTTTCGGTATTTGAATAACGCTCGAGTTCGCCCATTCCATAATACTAAGGAAAATTGTAGCTGCTGGAATAATAACGTCAGCACGGTCGGGGTTCATATCGTAATTGATCATCAAATCATCGTAAGACATGCTACTGAATAATGAGTGAATGTTTTTTAACTCGAGGTAGCTAAGATTACGCTCATCCCTAGGACTAGCATATTTAAAAAGTTTGTTGATGTTACCACCCGAACCAATAAGCTCGATGTTGTCTTTTGAAGCACAAATATCAAGTAAACATTCTTTGATACGGATGAACTCATTTAGAGGGACACAATTCTTAAGGATCTTTATGGTTCCAACATTGAATGAACATGAAAAGTGAGCAACGCCACCAGAGAATAGGGTTATTTCGGTGCTACCACCTCCTACATCGACATATAAATAATTCTTATTTGGGTCGAGGATAGAGGTAAACTTGTTTGAGAAGATGATATTGGCTTCTTCTTTTCCAGAAATCACATCTATTTCAATGTCAGCTTCTTTCTTTATTCTTTCAATAAGCTGAGATCCATTACTGGCTTCTCTCATTGCAGAGGTTGCACATGCACGATAGGCTTGAACTTCATGAATATCCATTAGTTTGCGGAATGCAATCATAGCATTCACCATCTTTTCTTCTTTTTTAGAAGAAATAAGTTGGTTTGTAAACGTATCAGCACCTAATCGGATAGGTACTCTTATAAGTGAAGATTTTTTTAAATATGCCTCACCATTTTTCTCAATAACATTCGTAAACAACAATCGAATGGCATTGGAACCAATATCAATAGCGGCAAATTTTATGATCTTCATAAGGTTTAAAATTAAAGAAACAGTTTAAAACCTTCGTTCTAAACTGTTTCGGTTTGCCTATTCAAATTAATTCATTTTTTTAAATTATCCAATAATAATTTTTTAGAGGAGTTTACTTGCCAATTCGGCTAAATAACTGCGTTCGCCTTTTATCAGATTTATGTGTGCAAAAATCTCCTGATCTTTCATTTTATCAGCAAGATAAGCAAGACCATTTGACTTTTTATCCAAATATGGAGAGTCGATTTGTTCAATATCACCAGTGAAAATCATTTTTGTTCCTTCACCAGCTCGAGTAATAATTGTTTTAATTTCATGAGGAGTTAAATTTTGAGCCTCGTCAACAATGAAGAAAGCATTCGATAAACTACGACCTCGAATATAAGCTAGAGGTGTAATTTGTAGTTTCTCATCTTTCAATAATTCATCGATATAGAGGTATTGTTTACTGTGAACATTGAATTTTTTCTTAATAACAGCTAAATTGTCAAAGAGAGGTTGCATGTAAGGACTAATCTTTTCTTTTGCATCCCCAGGAAGATACCCCAAATCCTTATCAGCTAATGCTACAATTGGGCGAGCTAAGTAGATTTGATCGAACTGTTCGGAAAGTTGTAAAGCAGCAGCAAGTGCTAAAAGTGTTTTACCAGTACCTGCAGTACCTGTTAAGGCAACCAGATTGATACTTGGATCAAGTAAGGCATCAATAGAGAAGGTTTGCTCTGCATTACGAGGGTAAATGCCGTAGGCGCTAGGTTTTTCTACGCGTTTAATTTTTTTATCTAAAGGATCAAAATGAGCAAGTGCGCTTGAGTTATTATTTTTTAGAATAAAGTAGCGGTGTCCAGCTAAGTCGTAATTTAATTTTAATTCAGATTCGTCGAATCCTTCTTCTCCTTGATAGAGTTCTGCAATTTTTTCATCTGCAAAATCATGAATGGTTTGAATGCCCAAGCTCATCATGTTATCGATATCTTTAACTTGGTCATTTTTAAAATCTTCAGCAGGGATGCCAAGAGATTTTGCCTTCATTCTAAGATTGATATCTTTAGAAACTAGAATCGTTGTTTTATCAGTATTTTCGTTATTAATGTATTCTGCAATTGCAAGTATTCTATGATCAGGAATGTTATCGTTGAATGAAACTTTCATTTTTTTAGAAAACTCTTTTCCTGTTTCGATGAACAGTCTACCTCGTCCTTCTCCAAGTGCAACTCCATCGCTAAAAAGAAGATCGCCTGATAGCTTATCAAGTTCTCGAGTGAATTCTCGTGCATGAAAATTAATTAAATCATTCCCTTTCTTGAATTTATCCAATTCCTCAAGAACAGTGATAGGAATAAGAACATCATGTTCAGCAAATTTGAAGATTGAATTAAAATCGTGAAGAATAACATTGGTGTCTAATACAAAAATCTTTTTCTCTTTGGTCATATGTGCGGGTATTAGAGGGTTAGAAGATCGACCAATCGTTTCAAATCAAAATGAAGATTTATTGAAACGAAAGAATCGTTTAGTGTGCTGATATTTACATGAAATATCATGTTAACTACTTAGTATTGAAATTAACAAAAAAGGAAGGAAAATCAAGCGGATATCTTATTTTTTGGTATTTTTTTTTTTGCTTTGCAGAGCAATAAAAAATGAATTATGAATTATCAGGAAACTATCACCTACTTGTTCAATCAGTTACCTATGTTTCAACGAACAGGGAAGGCTGCTTATAAGGCAAATTTAGATACAACTTTGGCTCTAGATGCTTATTTTGAACATCCTCACAAGAATTTTAAATGTATTCATGTAGCTGGTACAAACGGGAAAGGTTCTGTGTCTCATACTTTAGCTTCAGTTTTGCAATCGGCTGGTTACAGGGTTGGCTTATATACATCTCCACACTTACGTGATTTTCGTGAGCGAGTAAAAATAAATGGTGAGATGATTTCAGAAGATGCTGTTGTCAATTTTGTGGCTTCGCATAAGACGAAGTTTGAAGAATTATCTCCTTCGTTTTTTGAGATGACGGTGGCTTTGGCATTCGATCATTTTGCGAAGGAGAAAGTTGATGTTGCAGTAATTGAAGTAGGATTAGGAGGTCGTTTAGATTCAACGAATATTATAGATCCACTTTTAACCGTTATTACGAATATTAGTTTTGATCATACAAGTTTGTTGGGGAATACCGTACCCATTATTGCAGGTGAAAAAGCTGGAATAATTAAGAATAATATCCCAGTTGTTATTGGGGAAAGGCATATCGGATCTGAATCTGTTTTTATTGATAGAGCAAAATCTCATTCTGCACCAATTCTATTTGCAGAAGATGAATTGGAATTATTAGGAACCGATTTGCAGGAAGATTTCCGCCATTTAGTTTTTAAAAATGTGGATTCTGAAAATAAACTTTCCATAAAGTCAGATCTTTTGGGAATTTATCAGGTGAAAAATATTAGAACTGCTTTAGTGGCTTTGAACCAGTTGAATCAAATAGGGTTCAATATAACAGAGGAGATAATTAAAGAAGGAATTTCTAAAATCGTTGATCAAACTTCACTTCTTGGTCGTTGGCAACGCTTAGGGAATAGTCCTAGTATTATCTGCGATACAGGGCATAATGTAGCAGGGATTTCTGAGATTCTAAAGCAACTCGACTCGCTTCAATTTAAGCATCTTCATATGGTAATAGGTATGGTCGATGATAAAGATATAGATGAGGTGCTTAGTTTGTTACCTAAGAATGCGACTTATTATTTTACTAAGGCTTCTATTCCTAGAGCTTTAAATGAAGAAATATTGAAAGAGAAAGCTGATAAGTTCCAGTTGAAAGGGAATACATTCAAAACAGTATCAAAAGCTCTAAGTTCTTCGAAGAAAAAAGCGGACAAAGATGATTTAATTTTTGTTGGTGGAAGCACGTTCGTAGTGGCTGAAGTCGTGTGATTCTTTTAATACATAACTTTCAATAGCGATTTCATCTACTTGAAAGTGAATATAAATAGCCAAAAATGAATTTTCTTAATAAGGAATTGTTAATGATTTTTTTAATGTGTAAAGTCTTGTGTTGTTTGGGGTTTAGTATTCCTGAATAGGGTTTTATTTTGTATTTGATGTTAAATCTTAATTTGTACTGAGACTAAATTAATGTTGATTTTTTTCTTTAATAAAAATTCACCTACTTTTGTTTTGGATATACGATTTATTAGTCTCAGATACAGCGTATATTTTCTACTTAGTAGTAGTCATTAATAATGAATTTGCACATGTTTTGTTAGTTATAAAATCTGATGAAATTATTCTCTAACCTAAGATGTATTAAAGAAATAGCTATGGTTCAAAATTCAAAAAAAGTAGTATCTGCAGTTCCTGAACCTTCTTTACGAAGAATGCCAGCTTACTTATCCTTCTCTGAAGGATTATTAAAGAAAGGTCAAGAATTTGTTTCTTCTACTCAGATTGCCAATTATATGAATATTGATCCTACTCAAGTAACTAAAGATTTATCTTACACCAGTATTGTAGGTAAAACTCGTGTTGGTTATGAGGTTAAGGCTATGGTTGATATCCTTTCTGACTTTCTGGGTTTTACTGTAATGGATCAAGCTTTTCTTGTAGGAGCAGGATCTCTAGGGTCAGCACTTTTACACGATGATGGTTTAGCAAATTTTGGACTTGATATTGTTGCTGCTTTTGATGTAAATCCAAGTATAGTAGGCAAGAAATTAAATGATATTGAAGTTTTTCATATTGATCAGTTCCGAGATTTAGCTCAAGAAATGAAGGCTATTATTGGAATCATTACTGTGCCTGCAGAGTTTGCTCAATCAGTTGCTGATTTAATGGTAGCTTGGGGAGTTAAAGCAATTTGGAATTTTACGCCTGCAAGAATTAAGGTGCCAGACGATATAGTTGTACAAAACACATCTTTATATGCTAACCTAGCAATTATCTTTAATAAGATTCACACCGATAAGGAAAAAACAATCTAAGAATAAGGTTGATAAAATATAATAGAGGCAATTCGTTTTAACGTTTTGCCTCTTTTTGTTTATATTCGATTTCTCATTTATAATTGATGGAATTTTAGAATAGAAATTAAGAAAATATGGCAGATAAATATTTCGAAAATCAAGTTTTTGAAAAGATTGATTTTAGTGAAATTGGATTTGAAAGTGGCGAATATGAAGATTGTCGGTTTATCAACTGTAATTTTTCAGGTATTCAATTCTCAGATGTTGATTTTGTGGAATGCGAGTTTAATGATTGTGACTTTAGCATGGCAAAAATAAATAATACGGCTTTAAAGGGTGTGAAGTTTAGTAACTGTAAACTACTTGGTTTGAATTTTAATGATTGTAATCCATTTTTATTGTCACTTTACTTTGAGTCATCAAACCTAAACTTATCTTCTTTTTATAAATTGAAATTAAAGGCAACTCAATTTAAGAATTGTAGTCTGCAAGAAGTTGATTTTATTGAATCAAACCTAATGGCAGCAGTTTTTGATAACTGTGACCTTAGTGGTGCTATGTTTGAAAATACAATACTTGAGAAAGCAGATTTTAGAACGGCATCGAACTATACAATTGATCCTGAAATTAATCAAATTAAAAAAGCGAAATTCTCCTTCCCTGACGTTGCAGGTCTATTAAGCAAGTATGACATTAAAATACAATAAGCCCCGA
>JADGEF010000186.1 GCA_016744515.1 Marinifilaceae bacterium
TACCTATAGCTACGAATATGACGCAGCTCTGCTGCTTGATTTATTGCAGTATCAGTTTTAAATGCGTTTGCCCTGAATAAAAGTGTGAGTTTGCCCTGTCGCAAGACATTCCCTTTTGTGGAGCAAAAACCTCAACCAAACTAAAAATTAACAATCCATTAATATGCAATTCCAAAACAATGTCGTATGTTTGCGACATGAATTATTAAGCATATGAAAAAACTAGATCTTTTTAACGATCAACAACAAGCATTAGCCAATTTAGCTAAAGCTCTATCGCATCCAGCTCGCATTGCAATCTTACAATACTTAGCTTCATGCAAAACCTGTATATCGGGTGATATATCAGATCATTTGCCACTTAGCCGAACTACAGTTTCACAACATTTAAAGGAACTAAAAGCTATAGGACTTATAAAAGGTGAAGTTGAAGGTTTAAAAATGAGGTACTGTTTAGATAAGCTTGCAATTAAAAGCTTAGGGGCTACTTTTGAGAGTTTCTTTGATGATATTCAACCACAGAATAAAGAAAACTGCTAATTATAAACAAAAAATATAAAGACATTAAAAGATGAAAGTTCTTATTTTATGCACAGGCAATTCTTGTCGTAGTCAAATGGGAGAAGCCATTTTAAGAGACATTAACCCTGAATTAACCGTCGTTTCTGCAGGTACTAAAATCGCAAATGAAGTTCACCCATTAGCAGTGAAAGCGATGGCTGAAATTGGCATTGATATTAGTGATCTAAGACCCAAAATGGTAGATGTTTTTCTTAAAGAAGGTGTTGATTTTTTAATCTCGGTTTGTGGTGGAGCAAAAGATGCTTGTCCTGCATTCCTTGGTCCTGTAGGCGATAGAGTTCATATCGGTTTCGACGATCCTGCTTATGCTCCTGGCAACGAAAAAGAAGTTATGAATGTGTTTAGAAGAGTACGAGATGAAATTCGTCGTGACTTTGCCAAGTTTAACGAAGATTATATCCTTAATAAATAAAAAGTCGAAGAGTCAAAAAAAATTAATAAAGACTACAGATAGTTATTGACCAAAATTAACCACATTTAAAATTATGGGAAGTTTAACTAAGAAATTATCGTTTCTAGATAGATATTTAACCCTTTGGATATTCGTTGCCATGGCAATTGGTGTTGCATCAGGATTCTTATTTCCTAATATCGCCAACTTTTGGAATTCGATGTCTTATGGAAGTACGAATGTGCCTATTGCAATAGGCTTAATCATTATGATGTATCCTCCACTTGCAAAAGTGAAGTATGAGGAATTAAAAGACGTTTTCAAAAACAGAAAAATACTACTCTTATCCCTAGTACAAAATTGGATTCTAGGTCCTACTTTAATGTTTGGCTTGGCTATTCTTTTCTTAAGAGATTACCCTGAATACATGACTGGTTTAATCTTAATTGGATTAGCTCGATGTATTGCCATGGTTATTGTTTGGAACGATCTTGCCAAAGGAGATACAGAATATGCTGCTGGTTTAGTTGCTTTCAACAGTATTTTCCAGGTTTTCTTCTTTTCAATCTACGCCTATGTTTTCATTACCCTTTTACCACAATATTTTGGATTAGAAGGCTCTGTTGTGACCATTACAATGAGTGAAGTCGCAGAATCTGTTTTCATCTATCTTGGAATTCCATTTCTGGCTGGGATGCTAACACGTTACCTGTTTTTGAAGAGAAAGAGTAAAGAATGGTATCAGGAGAAATTCATTCCTAAGATTAGCCCTTTAACACTAGTCGCTCTGTTATTTACCATTTTTGTAATGTTTTCTCTTAAAGGGGAACATATCGTTAAACTGCCATTAGATGTGGTTAAAATTGCGATCCCCTTATTAATCTATTTTGTGATCATGTTTTTGGTTTCCTTCTTTATGGGAAAAAAGTTTAATGCAGGTTATGAAAAAACAGCTACTCTATCTTTTACTGCAGCTAGTAATAATTTCGAGCTAGCAATAGCCGTTGCTATTGCTGTATTTGGTATCGATTCAGGCGTAGCCTTTGCTGCCGTTATTGGTCCATTGGTTGAAGTTCCAGTTTTAATAGCTTTGGTAAACCTTTCATTACGATTTAAGAAGCAATATTTCAACAACAAAGTCATTGTTAAGAAATGTTGCGAATAATATAGAATAGAAATAGCATATTACTATTTTTTTAAAGTTTATCTTACAACTAAACCGAGATTAATATGCTAAAAAGCCATCCTGAAAAGGGTGGCTTTTACTTTTGTATTTACATGAAAAAGGTTCTTAAATTGTAGTTAAACTAGATTTATTGACCTTGGGGAATGAGATATGCTATAGTAATAACCACTTCAAATAAAAGTTCGTAAAAAAACAAAAGCCCCCTCTTTCATCTCCTATCAATTTCAATCGGTGCAGGATTTAGGAGGGGATTTTCTACAACTTAGCTTTAAGTCTTCTAAGCCTTCGCTCAATGCGCTTTCTTTTTCTTCTCTCTTTAGCCAATTGAGCTTTAGTTTTAAGTTTCAACTTTTCCTTAGGAATATCGGCAAGAGTAGCTTCATCTGCTGGTCTAGATTCGGAATATAATCGTGTATCACTCTCATCAGGGTCTGGCGCAATAATCGAAGAATTATTGCTGCGGATCGAATTATAATCTTGGGCAGGTATTCCACCAATTTGAGTCGAATCCGTTGCAGTCGTTTTACTTAAACTGCTTTTTCGATTCGATCGGTTTGACTCTTTATCTGTAGTACTAGTTCCTCCACTTATTTCATCCATATTAGGCTGAAAACGTAATCCCTCATACATCGGATTTGTACCTGAATTCCTATTCCCCTTATAAAAAGAATTTGATCTTCGTTTATTCGCATTACCTCCAATGGAAATCCTTACTCCTATATTCACATTTAACATGGATAAAGAAAGGCTCTCATTAGAATAAGGTAAGTCATTGGCCAAATCAAAATCAAGTGTTCCATCATCTTTCAAAGCTTCTGATAAATCGCGAGTTTGATAATTCATATCGCTATTCAAACTGGTCAGATATTCTGAACTAAAATAGAAATCAAGTCCCTCACAAATATAAGCCGTCATATTCGCTCCTAAACGCATGGTAAGTGCTGTACTTTTATAGGCTTCCAATGTGGTTATAGTGATATCCGTTTCAGGATACATCATAGAAGATTGTGGTGAATTAATGATAGATAGACCTGATCGTCCATAGAACTCTAAAGAGAATCGTCCAAATTTCATATTATACTGAGGACCAATATCGAAAGAGGTAGTGCTTAATTCCTGTCGATTTGAACCTTGAATAGGTCCAAAACTCTGTCGATGGTTGAATCGACTATAATTTGCACTAAAACCTAATGATATTTTTTTAGAAAAATTTCGGTGAAAGAGAACACCGCTGTTAAAACCATTTCTAAGAAAATTATTCAAATCACCTTGAGGAAAACTTACACCATTAAAAAAATCAAGCGTATAAGTCTTGGTATTCTCCAAGCTCATATTAGGCCTTATATCTCGATTAATATATTTGTCTTGCGCAATAGCAAGTGAAGTAATCGAGACTATTATTAGGGTTAAAATCACCTTTCTCATAGTTCAAGATTTAGAGTCGATTCTGTCAAAGATATAGCCTTAATAAGCTGAGGAATTTTTGACATACCCCCTTAATATACTAAAAAGTGATCAGGCAAAAAAAAATATCTTACCTAAGAAACTAATCTATAAGCAATAAAGATGAGATGATTAGTATCATCAACTAAAATAGGCTTGTATTAGTTTACAAAAGAATACTGAATAATTAAACTTATTTCTTTTACGATTCCTGATTAAGATCTTATAATAATCCTTTAGAATTGAGGGATTTTAAAAAATCTTTTCGACTTTTGCAGAATATTAAATGAAGCTTAAAATGGATCAAGAAAAATATAACCAATTACGCGAACAACTTATTGAGTCAGCTCAATGGCCATCGCTATATATGTTCAAATTTATTATTCCAAATAAAGATGAAAAGCTGGAAGCTGTTAAAGCTATATTTCCATCGGGAACACAATTCGCCTTTAAAACATCTAAAGATTTACGTTTCATTAGTATTACAGTGAAGATTAAAATGCAAGATGCAGATGCTGTAATTGCTATTTATGAGCAGACTAAACATATTGAAGGCTTATTGGCACTATAACATCTAAAAGTGTAGAAGGTCGAATCGTCAGTAAGTCTGGACAATTCGATTTTTTGACCTTTGTACTTTTTTGACCTTTAAACTCTTGGATTTTGTTGACCTTTTGGACCTTTGTCCTTTTAAGACATTGAGAAAAACTCCGCCATCGTATCAGGCTTTACTTCTAATTCCATTTTTTTTGATAATTGAAGAATTAAAGGCATCTCCAAACCATCTTTATCTAGCAAATCTTCATACTTTAGTAATTCTTGAGGATGACCTGTAGCTATGATTCGTCCCTCTTTTATTACCACAAGTTTATCAGCCCACAATCAACACATTACCTTATCAACTCATCACATTTCCGCTCAGGACGGCGTATCAACGTTTTCGTTTAACGCCTCGAATGGCTTGTGCTTCTTTAGGATCTTCGGGCCAATAGTGCTTGGAATAACGAATTCGCAATTCCTTACGGACTTCAAAATAGGTGTTCTTCCAAAAGTTAGGCAGATCGGAAGTAATTTGAATAGGGCGTGAAGCAGGTGATAAAAGATGCATCAACACTGAAAGTCTACCCTGATTTACAGTGGGGTTTTCTAGTAAACCAAACACCTCTTGAATGCGGACAGCCAAAACAGGTGCATCGCCATTGGCTTGATATTGCAATCGAATTTTGGAACCACTGGGAACAACCGCATGCTTGGGAGCGAACTTATCCAATTCCGTTTGTTTCTCCCAAGGTAAATGATTCTGTAGCACTTCCTCAAGATCAATTTTAGCCAAATCTTCGGGTTTACGTATGCGTGATAAATAGGGACTTAACCATTCCATATTGCTTTTAAGCAGATTCTCGGTGCTCATATCAGGCCACTCAGCATCAGGCTGCCACTTTCGTAGACTCATAATACGATTCTGCCATTGCGTAAACTCGGGGCTAAAATTCAAAAGGCTGGCCCCCTCCTTCTCAATAGCCTTAGAAATAGCAGATACAACTTGCTCCTCATTGGGCTGACGAAGTGGTTTCGATTGCAAAACGATACGACCAATTCTCAATTCCTT
>JADGEF010000187.1:0-1268 GCA_016744515.1 Marinifilaceae bacterium
GCAACTCCAGGTCGTTTATTAGATTTGATTCGACGTAAAGCTATCAACTTATCAAAAGTAGAATATGTGATTCTTGATGAGGCTGATGAGATGTTGAATATGGGATTTAAGGAAGATATCGATGCGATTCTTTCTACCACATCTGATAAAAAGCTAACTTGGTTATTCTCAGCAACTATGTCTGGTGAGGTTCGTCGAATTTCTAAGAACTATATGACTGACCCTGTTGAGGTAACAGTTGGTTCGGCTAATACGACTAACACAAATATTGAACATCAGTATTATTTGATGAACAATAGAGATCGTTATAACGTGTTAAAACGTATTGTAGATTTCTATCCAGATATCTATGGTATTGTTTTTTGTCGTACTCGAAAGGAAACTCAAGAGGTTGCAGAATTATTGATGAAAGATGGTTACAATGCCGATGCTATTCATGGAGATTTATCTCAGGTTCAGCGTGACAGAGTAATGCGTAGTTTCAAAACCAAATCATTGCAATTACTTGTAGCTACTGATGTTGCTGCACGTGGTATCGATGTTGATGATTTAACACACGTGTTGCATTATAACCTTCCTGATGAGTTAGAATATTATACTCACCGTTCAGGCCGTACAGCTCGTGCAGGGAAAAAGGGTATTTCAATTGCTTTAGTTACACCTCGTGATGAGAGAAAAATAAAAGATCTTTCTCGTCGTTTGAAAATGGAATTTACTCAGGTGAAAATTCCTGGTGGGGCAGAAGTTTGTGAGCGTCAGCTTTTAAATTTCATGAACCGTGTTATTGATGTAAATGTTGAAGAAGAGGCAATAGGGCAATTTTTACCAGCTATTCACGAAGAGTTGAAAGATTTAGATCGTGATGAGCTTGTTAAGCGTATGGTTTCTCTAGAATTTAATAGATTCTGGGATTACTATAAGGATGCTCAAGATTTAAATATGAGATCTTCTACTCAGAAACGCGTTCGTCAGAATGACGGGGCAGTTAGTACTGAAGATCGTTTATTTATCAATATAGGTCGTAAAGATGGTATTGATGTACCAAGTTTACTAACATTGATTCATAAGCAATGTGGTGTTCGTGGTAAAAATGTTGGACGAGTTGACCTTAAAGGTGTATTCTCATTTTTCGATGTTGATAAAGCTTTCACTGAAGAAATTATCAAAGGTTTTGCTGGTGCTGAAGTAGGTGGAAGAGCTGTTCGTATTGAAGTTTCAGGTGATCGTCCAGATTCATCAGAAAGACCTCGTGGTGGTAATAGATCTCG
>JADGEF010000187.1:1368-5166 GCA_016744515.1 Marinifilaceae bacterium
ATAGATCTCGCAGTTATTCAGGTGGTGGTAGATCTCGTGGAGGTTCTGGAGATAGATCTCGTTCTAGAGGTGGTGATGATTCTAGAGATAGAAGAAGAAAACCTGAAGGAGGAGGAAGATCTTTCGATCGTAGAAGAAGAGATTAATTCTTCATTATATAAGATTCAAAAAAGGGAAGCATTTGCTTCCCTTTTTTTATGTTGATGCTTAGTGAATAAAAAAAAGAGCATCACGAAATTCAAATTTGAATTCATGATGCTCATCCCCAAAAATTAATTAATTAGTCGGTATTTATTGGGTGTTGTGATTCTTTTTATGAGTTATGATATTTAGCTTTTAATTACCACACTATTTCGCGATATTCAACACTTTCTTGGTTGATGTGGAAACCACTCTTAGTAGTAGAATTCTCAAATTTATAAGCGCTAACAGATACAGTATAAGTTGTTCCTGCTTTCATCTTATAGTTTCTATCCCATCCGACTGAAGTTGGTGTTATAATTAATGAGTTGTCGTTTAGTCTTTTTGATTGATAAATAACCTGCCCATCAATAGCTTTTGCAATTTTTACATGATAGATGTCTCTGTTTTCTACGGTTTCCCATTTTAGGTCAAGCTTGTGTTTATCCTTTTTGTATTCGAATTTACTTATTTTCAAAGGAGCAATTCTAACTTTAAGTAGCTTATCTGTAATATTTAAAACTTCTTTGTCGGTAGAGGTGATTTTAAAATTGTAAGTTCCATTTTTGATATCAGTGGTTGTAAAACTAGCAGCTTTGGGCAATGAGGCAAAGTTTCTAGCATCTTGCCCAATTTTTGTCAATACAACTTCAGGGCTTCCAGCATCAGTATGCTTCATTGTAGCTGCTGACATATTCATATTGCTGTAAGCATATATTACCGGAGCATATTGGGTTACACCTTCAATTATTTGACATCTTACATAGATATCTCCAGCGCCATCAAATTCAATTTTCTTGCTATCGTTACATGATGAGAATACACCCAAAGAAATGGCTAATGCCAAAATTAATTTACTTTTCATTTGTTTAAATTTTATTTGTAATAGATTTAATCATCTATACATCTTGTTCTTAAATATGATTCCATGTTGTAAAAGATGAGTTTTGGCCATTTTCATCTTTTTCTTAGTACTAAGAATTGAGATTTTAATTTGTGTCTCACCTAAGAGATGGTACTTTTTGAAATAGTTGCGTTAATTCACGAAAAAAAAGAATTTGTTTACGATTTATAATTTGAATGAGCGTATCTGTCATTCTTATAGGATATTATAATTTTGCTCTAGGCAGTTGTTGTAGAAACAATCAAAAAAGGATTATTTTTGACGCAACCAAATGAATTTATTTACAACTTGATATTGAAATCAGTTACCTAAGACAAGCTAAAACTTGAAGGACAAAAAACTCGAGCGAATAATAAGGGATTCAATAAAAGGTAAACCTAAAGCACAGGAGAGCCTCTATGTTGAATTTGCACCTAAAATGATGGGTGTATGTTTGAGGTACGCCAAATCCTACGATGAAGCCGAAGATATTTTGCACGATGGTTTTATTAAAATACTTCAAAGTTTAAAGTCTTTTCGATTCGAAGGATCATTCGAAGGATGGATGCGTCGAGTTGTTGTAAATACAGCCCTAGAGCGATTCAGAAGTAAATCGCAGCTTCATCCTATGGAAGAGTTTGATGATATAGAAGAGGATGAAGAAATAGATGCAAAAGATGCTCCATTGGAGATCATGTTAAAGATGGTTCAGGATTTACCAGAGCGTTACCGAATGGTTTTTAGTTTATATGTTTTAGATGGATATCCACATAATGAAATTGCTGAAGTAATGCGGATTACAGTGGGGACATCTAAATCAAACTTGGCAAGAGCAAGGGGAATATTAAAAAATAAGTTGATAGAATACTGGAATGATCAGGATCATAAAAGCAATTTAAGAATATGCTAAAGGATAATGGACATATTGACAAGATGTTTTCTGATGGACTTAAGAATCTGTCGGTGCAGCCTCGCCCTGAACTGTGGGGAAACATTAATGCGAGTATTAAACTTGCAAGAAGAAAGAAACGTGTAGCAGTGATATTTATTTCATTTGCAGCAGCTGCTTCTTTTGCTTTATTATTTATGCTTTCTAATAATAGCTTGTTTCAAAATGAGAATGAGTTTCAAGCGTCGGAATTGATATCAAAACTTGATACTAGTTTAAGTCAACCAATTGAAATTTTAAAGGGTGAAAATTTGGTGGTTGAGGAGGCAAAAAATGCAAATGTAGTTCCGGATAAAAATGTGAAACCTAGATTAATTAAGGAGAATGATACTTTTGTAATTGGATCTAAAGATGTGCCAACGAGAAGAATTAGTTTGCAGATGGTGCTTCCAAAATCTAAAATCGAGGTTTTAGAAAATATGCCATTATCAATGCACCTGTTGAAAGAAGAAAGTGAGGATTACGAAAAACCTCTTTCGATTATTGCACAAGATTCTTTAATTATTGTTCGAAATATAAGGCTATTAGATCAGTTTGATAATTCTAAAAGAAAAAAGAAAGAATGGTCAATTTTAGGACAAGTTTCATCAGCATATTCATCGTATAAGGGAGATAAGTCTGGGAATAACTCTGAGGATGGACTGATTAGTATTGGAGGAGGAGTGAAGGTGAATTGGCAAGCAGGGAAAAAGCTTGCAATCCAAACAGGTGTTATTTATAATAAATTTGGTCAACAGTTGGCTGGAAGAAGTTCAGATTTAGAAAGTGCAGCTCTTAGGAGTGATATTGTTTTTAAAGAAAGGGACGAATATTCATCAAATTTGGAAACTTCAGCTGGGAATATTAAAATGAAAGAAACGTCAAAGCAATACGATCCTAATGAGTTTTTGTCAGCTCTCGTTAGTTATCCTTCTTCTTCTTCCCCAGATATGGTTCAGAGTTTTGAGGCAATTGAAATACCATTTGTTTTAAGATATAGTCTTATGGATAAGAAGTTTGGATTGCACATGAGTGGCGGAGTGAGCACCAATTTTATGATTGGGAATAGAGTTTACGATAAAAGTAGCAGACAGACTTTAGGAGAAACCTCTGGTATTCGTTCTATCAACTTCAGTACTAGTTTTAGTTTAGGTCTGGAATATCAACTAAGTTCGAAGTTTAGTCTCTCAATGGAACCAGCTTTAAAATATTACTTAAATTCAATTAATAGAGATTCAGGTTTTAATTATAAGCCATATTCTATTGGCTTGAATTCAGGTGTTCGTTACAAATTTTAATATTTTATACCTAGATCAAATAGATCGTGAGATATGAGAATCAAGACATGAGATTGATTTGCAAACCGCTTATAATCAGAATGTTGCGACAAGTGCGGTGGATTGCAAATAGGCTTGTTATCAAATACTTATAAAACATTACCGAACTGCTATATATAAGACCTTAAGATGTAAATTGAAAAAGGAGAGTCTTTAAACTCTCCTTTTCTATTTGTAATAATTTCTACCAGATAAAGTTGCAAGCGTAAGTTCCAATATTACCAACTGCATCTTTTACGATCAATTTCAATTGATGTTTTTTGTTCTTCTGTAATCTATTTTTATCGAAAGTGTAGAATAGGCGATCTTTCTTTCTATCGTATTCGAATAAGACCCATTTTCCATCAATCTCACCTTGATACGTTTTAATACCAGATAGATCATCTTTAATAGTAAAATCTATAAACTTAAGTGATTTAATGTCTTTGTTCTTATAATCTGTTTTAGTTGTAACGGTTGGTGAAATAGTA
>JADGEF010000188.1 GCA_016744515.1 Marinifilaceae bacterium
AGGCTGCAAAGTTATAAATAGAAACTTTAATGCACCTGAAAAATTTGTATTTTTACACAGAATCAAAAATACAATTATGAGCTTATTAGATACCATTAAAGATCGTTATTCTGTTCGATCCTATTTAGACAAGGAAGTCGAAGATGTGAAGTTGTTGCAAATACTAGAAGCTGGTCGATACGCACCATCTGCTGTTAATTTCCAGCCTTGGCATTTTATTGTAGTTCGTGAGAAAGAAAACCACGCTAAATTCTCTGCTATTTACCATCGCGACTGGTTTAGCAAAGCTCCCGTATACATCCTAATTTGCTCAGATCACAATAAATCGTGGAAACGTGCCGAAGACGAAAAAGATCATGCTGATATTGATGCCGCAATTGCCACAGACCATATGACTTTGCAAGCAACAGAACTAGGATTAGGTACGTGTTGGGTATGCAATTTCGACATTCAAAAATGCCGCAACTTTTTCGATCTTCCAGATCATATTGAACCGGTTGCTATTTTAGCCCTAGGCTATCCAAATCATGAGAAACGACCAACTAAAAAGAGAAATAGCTTGGACGAAATAGTTCATTGGGAAAAATTCTAAATGAGATTCAAAATAAGCTGATTGCAAATTTATAATTTCCAACTTCAGAGAAAGCGATCTGCAATACATTATATAGATATCCAAACTAGTATTAAAGAATGAATAAAATACCTGTAACAGTCATTACTGGCTTTTTAGGAGCTGGAAAAACGAGTCTCCTAAATCAGCTAATCAAAAATCACAAGGACAAGAAGTTTGTTATCATCGAAAATGAATTTGGTGAGGAGAATATCGACTCGGAACTCGTCACCAATATTGGAGACGAAGACTTATTTGAATTGAGTGGCGGTTGTATTTGCTGTAACCTAAACACAGAGCTTTTCTTAGTTCTTGAAAACTTGATTAAAAACAATCATTCTTTCAATCATCTTTTAATAGAAACAACAGGCATTGCTGATCCAGGTAATATACTCGCATCTTTCATATCAGACCCTGGAATTAAAGCAAAGTTTGAGCTCGATTCTGTCATTTGTTTGGTTGATGCTGCTAATGCTGAGAAAGATCTTGAAGAGGAAGATATTCTGAATAAGCAAATTGCCATATCCGATACGCTTATTCTCAATAAAATTGATATTTCGAGTGAGGACGCAATTGAATCACTAAAATCTAAACTTAATGAGATAAATCCGACAGTAAATCTACATCTCACCATACAATCGAACATAGATGCTCAACTATTAGATGTGTATGCCTATAAACCTGGGAATATTTATCAATTCCTATTCGCGGTCGATAGAAACAAAAGCACTGACAATAAGCACGATCACGATATTGAAAACTTCTGCTTTAAAAGCACCCTAGCATTTAACCAAATGAAACTGGGAGCTTGGCTAGATGCCTTTCTTCAATTCAATTCCGACACCATTTACCGAGTTAAAGGCATCCTAAATATTGCTGGTGTGGATAATAAAATTATTCTACAATCTGTACATACTCAAATTCAAGCCACAGTTGGGCGAGCATGGGAGGAAAATGAAATTAGAGAAAGTAAACTCGTATTTATTGGCAAAGAGTTGAACGCAAAAGTTATTAAAAAGAATCTTATTGAACTTTGTGACTAATAGAAAGCCCCAATACATTTGAATCTGCATTGGGGCTTCACTAAGCACTCCTTAATTAATTTCTACAATATACATCGGCATTTATAGATGTAGCATTTAGTTGTTTTTTATAGGGAAGCGTAAAGTAAAAACAAGAGCCTTCTTTTTCTTTCGATTCTACCCAAACATTCCCTCCCATCGATTTCACAAAAGCTTTCGTTATTGATAGTCCAAGCCCCAATCCTCCATACTGGCGTATATCAGACTCTTGAACTTGTCGGAAATTATCAAAAATAATATTGAATAAATCCTTTGATATCCCTATACCCGTATCTTTTATATAAAACTCAATAAAATTACCTTTTTTATAATAGCCAATCTCGATACGACCATCGTGGGTAAATTTTATGGCATTATCCAAAAGCTTTCTGAATATCTTTAAAAGGTACTGTCTGTCTGCATACACAGACTTCACAACTCGACTATCAAAAATTATTAACTTCAGATTCTTTTCCTTAGCAAGGAAAGCATATTCAGATTCAACTTCAGCCAATATGCTATCTATTTCGACAGCTTCCATTCGAATATCAGAATGTCCTGACTGTACTTTAGAAATATCGACAATTTCATTAACGACATTCAGCAACTGATTTGAGTTCTCGGTTATAATTTCAAAATATTTGATTCTATCTTCATCACTAACATTGGGCAAGGCTAAGAACTCAGAAAAACCAAGAATCCCATTCATGGGAGTACGGATTTCATGTGAAATATTACTCAAAAATGCATTCTTTAACTCATCAACCTTATTCGCATCTTTTTGTGCTTTAATCAATTCTCCTTTCAGGTGGTGCTCTCTTTTTGCGTAATAAATAAAGAAGAATAATAAACCTAAAACTACCATACTTAGAACTATGAACAAATACATTGATTTCTCACTTAAATGCATCGTTAAATTTGGCTTATTAATAATCGCCCAGTCATCAGGGAATATTGCAGGTACAATGTCGAATCTTTCTAATTCACTATAATCTAAGGAACAATGATTAGGGCTATCTTCCAAAACAGGAATATCACTAATCGATTCTCCTTTCAAAATTCGATCTGCTATTCTAAGTGCCTCTTGCGCTTGTTTGTAATGGTAAATAAAGTTTCCACCAACAACACCTTTCCCCAAGCCATGCTTCCACAGGTGATAGATAGGTAAATTGGAATATTTCTTTAAAAGATTAAGCCCTTCGTAAAAGGGTTTGTATTTAAAATCTTTGTCGCGATAAAACGATAACAGCAAAATAGCTTTCTCGCCTTTTAATTGTTGCAAATTATTTTCAAACTCAGAAATACTCAGCTCAGATAGGTTAAGCGTATGAAAATCTATCGGTGTAGATAAATTCTTAAGTTCTTTAATTCTATTTAAATCACTTTTTCCCGTTACAGTATTATCACTAATAACATATATTTCTTCGAGATTTGGATTTAATGTCTTTGCGAGATCTAAGGTTTCCCTGATAGAAACATCTTCAACTACTCCTGTACAATTAGGGTTCTGGTTTTGCTCTTTAGCTAAGTCAATATTATTAATTCCCCAGAATACGATTGGCTTATTCTTAAACAAGTCATCCTTATACCTAAGTACATATTGCAAAGCAAAATCGTCTGCAACCATAAACAAATCATAAGGCTTTCTTTTAGAGAATTTATAAGTTAGAAAACGATGAAACTGTTCGATATAAGCATCGTCTACAAATTCCTTACTATTCATAAATTCTGAATCAAGCTGATAAAGTGTCGTATCTATGAACTCTTTTACAGCTCGTGATGTGTGAAAGTAGGTTGGAAAATTACTGTTATATGAATGTATTAAACAGATACGTTTTCGTTTAGTCTCCTTCAATTTCTGGCAGTTAGACTGAAAAGGGAATAATATTATCAGTAATAATGCACAACAATAAGAAAAGTACAAAGATTTCTGTTTTTCCATAATTGGTTTACGATTCGCCATTTATTAACAGGGGATTAATCATAGATTTACTATAAACTGATGCCCAATCTAATTATAAGATACTCTAAATCCTAATATTTGACGAAAATATAATTTTATTACACAAATGAAACTTAAAACTACTTGAACAAACAAATAACATTGATTTGAAATTCCAAAACACAACACATTACAGTTTCTTTTAATTCAGATACCAGTCATATATACTCATTACAAGTAGGAACCCGAAAAGTCAGGTTTAATAATTTGGAAGTTATTGTTTAGCCAAACTTTATCTTCAAGAAAAACAATCACTTGTTTTCTAAAATCTTCAAATTTCAAGTAAAACTTATTGTACGCCACTTTCTTCTTTAGAATTTTCCAAAGACGTTCAATAATATTTAGATTGGGTGAATATGGCGGTGCTTATGCTATAAGTTTCTTCTTTGCGACTTTGTGCCTTTGCGGTTAATCCATTTTTTCGCCAAGTTGTTTATTAATTATCTTGTCAAAATCGCTTTCAAAAAGTTGGTCTTGTACAATACGATATTTTTCAAACTCACTTTCTGCTTTATCTTTGGCTATTTCTGCTGATATATTCCCTGCATTTTTAAGAACGTCTCTATCATCATATTCTAAAAATAAATCAAGTCGTTTTGCCCAATCTTGCATAGTCATAGGGATTTGTCTATTCGCACGTGCTTCGGCTAAGTCCAAGTAAGCATTTACAATTCGACCTAATTCTTCCAGTTCCTTTTTTGAAAGATAGTTTTTAGCAACAGAAACATCTGTTCTTAGTATTTTTCCATCGGGGCTATTCTTCCACGCTGTTAAACCCATTTTATCTTTTGTGCTATCGGCTCTTTTATGTATTAATTCAGCAGCGGTGTGTTTGTGTACTCCGTAATGTAACTTGTTTTGTACTTTTGCAAAAAATGTTTTTGTTGTAACAGCATCTTTATTATAATCTAAACTTGTAGCATAAATATCAGTTACTTTTTGATAAAATTTACGCTCGCTTAATCTTATCTCTCTTATTTCGGCAAGCAGTTCTTCAAAATAGTTTTCGTTCAGATATGTGCCATTTTCTAAGCGTTTTTTATCCAATACAAAACCTTTAATAGCGAACTCTCTTAAAACTTTGGTTGCCCATTGGCGAAATTGTGTTGCACGAACAGAATTAACACGATAGCCCACAGAAATAATTGCATCAAGATTATAAAAATCAATATTTCTTGAAACTTGCCTTTTACCTTCGGTTTGAACTATTAGGAAATTCCTAATAGTTGCTTCCATATTGAGTTCATTGTTTTTGTAAATATTTTTTAAATGTTCGTTTATAGTCGCAACATTGACATCATATAGTTCAGCAATAAGTTTTTGAGAAAGCCAGATAGTTTCATCTTCGTATCTTGCTTCAATACTGTTTTTACCATCTTGCGATGTAAAAATTAAAAACTCTGATGTGCTATTTCGTATTAATTTATTACTCATCTTTTTCCTATTTTTGTATTAAACAGCATTGGTTTTTTATAC
>JADGEF010000189.1 GCA_016744515.1 Marinifilaceae bacterium
AATATTATTTGCATGTGTCAACCTACTTTTTAGAGCCTTTTATATTGGAATAGCTAAAACTAAAGTGATTAGTTGGAGTACAGCTTTTATGGCAATAATTAATGTGTTTTTTGATTACGCACTGATATTTGGAAAATTTGGTTTGCCAGAAATGGGAATTAAAGGCGCTGCTTTAGCTTCTGTAATTGCTGAATTTACAGCCATGATCTTTTTTATTCTTTACACTTTAAAAAAAGTGCCGATTGCTCATTATGATTTATTTCGTTTTTGTAAGATAGATTGGTTACTTTTTAAGCGATTAATAAATGTTTCGTTTCCGATAATGATTCAAAATTTTCTATCCTTATCGTGTTGGTTTGTCTTTTTCATTATGGTTGAAAGAATGGGAGAGCATGAGTTGGCTATTTCGAATATTATTAGGAGTATATATGTCTTGCTTATGGTGCCTGTTTGGGCATTTGGTTCTGCTGTTAACACTTTGGTTAGCCAAGTTATTGGTGAAGGATTTCCTGAAAAGGTGATGTTAGTAATATGGAGAACAGTTAAGTTATCTTTTTTGTCTGTATTAGCTATTGTAGGAATCTTGATTTTTTTTCCAGATTTGATAATTTCGATTTATACAGATGATGCTCTTTTAATAGAACATGCACGTCCAGTTGTTTATGTTATTTTTGGATCATCATTATTATTCCCAATTGCAATTACCATGTTTCATGGGATTTCAGGCACAGGTAGAACACTGCATGCTATGCTATTAGAGATTGTTGTACTTGCATTTTATTTGGGAGGCGTTTTTCTTTTAACTCAGGTCTTAAAAGTGTCTATAGCGCAGGTATGGATTTCGGAATATTTCTATGCTATATTTCTAGGAACAGCTTCTTTCTTATACCTTAAGCTTGGAAAATGGCGTGGAGGCGTTGTGTAAAAAGCTTTAGAAAGATCCTTTGAATCAGTTTATTCAAAGTCAATAGTTTTAGGACGATCTACACTAAAATTACTAAACTTAGGACGGTCTTCGCCTGATATACCATATTGTGGACTTGAGAAATCGTGGGGAGCCTTTGGGTAAATAGCAAATCTTAACTCTATGGTTTTGAATACTAAGTTTTCATTATTTAAACGAAGCCCAAGCCCTGCACCATAGTAAGCTCTGTTCTCGAAAGGCTGATTTTGGTTGCTACCAATAGTTCCAATATCAACAAAGTTAAATAATGCAAATCTGAATCCACCAGCAATAAATGGCGTGAACGTTATGTGTTCAAGCTTTAAAGTCAACCTTTGCGTTCCTGTGGCCTCAAGGCTTTTAAATCCACGAATACCAGTAGGTGTATTTAGGGTAATAAATTCTTCTGGAAAACGACGAATACCTAAGCTATAATTAAGTTCTACGAAATTACGGAAGCGATATCGTCCAGATTTACGCAGTCGGCTAATAAGTTTATTTTGTAATATTAAGTTGCCTTGTTCATAATGGTCTCTATTAAAATAACCACCAATTGCGAATTTTGTGAATAGGTAAGCCTTGGTTTTATAAAAGTGTGTAGCACGTTGGTATTCAAAAGCTAAATACCTTCTGTATGAGAATTCTCTATCTTCGAAACCGACAGTAACTTGCATTAAATAGCCGTAGGGAATATCCTCTGTTCTCCCAAAATTATAAATGAGATTAGATTTGAAATATTGAGTTTGATTAAGAGTTAAACTAGCTAAATACAGTCTTTTATTGTGAAAGAATTCGTTTAAATCGGGTTTAACTCTTGGGCGTTTAAAAAAGTTTAAAGATGAATAGCCAATAGTCGAAAATAACTGAGTTTTTGCTAATTTTTTTTTTGACTCAAGTTTAAATGATCGCCCAAACCAAGCTGAAGCATAATCAAAATCAAGAGGTTCCTCATTCAGTATAGGATCGTTTGAGTTAATTTTGTCTGAATGCATTGTTTTAGAAAGAATCAGACCACCAGCATATTTAGTCATGTAGGTTTCAAATTTTCTCTTTACGGATAGTTCTATCAATGATTTTTTATAATTATCACTAAAGGTTATTCCAGCACTTATATGTGAGCGTCCAATATTAGGTATCTTATAGCTTGCAATATATCCCCACTTCTGTTCTTTGCTTGAATTGTATTCAAAGCCAGATTTGATTTCATGACCTCGTCCGTATAAATTCTGATTGTAAAGTTCTGCCGAGGTGGAAGTTAGAGAGCCAGCATCTATATTAAATCCCCACGAAAACTGATCCTTTACTAATAAATATAGGTCAACAAGATCTGCTGATCCCATTACGGGTATAACTATGAATTGAGCATCTTTTATATAAGGTAAATTACGAATTAAACGTTCATCTTCCGCAGTATTAAATGCATCTAATGTATCACCTTCCTGAAGGTAGAGGAGCTTTTTAATATTGCTTCGGCTACTGGTGTTGTGAAGTCGATTAGCCGTTTTTTCTAACCAAATTCGTGCCCTTTGCAATGAGTCTAGAAAGTTTGGTTTAAAGGGAGGAATAACATCAATAATAAGCTTATTGATACGCTTCCCTTGATAAGGTAGAAATGCCTGACCACTTTGTTCTCTTTTCTTATCATTAACAACTTCATCTTTATTAGGCGATACGAAAAACAGCTTATAGAGTTCTTTTGTTATTTTAGATTTATATGCTTTTGATTTGAGTTTCTTGTAAAATTGATGACCCTCTTTTAATGTGTCACCATTTAGATTTTCATTGAGTGTGTCTGATTGACCAATGGTTTCTAAGGCAGTAATTAAATTTGGTTCTAAAATTGCTTTTGAGGGTTCTGAAAATAGAGCATAAGAATTTAACCAACTTGAGAAAATCAGTAGAATTGGAATGCAATATTTTAGAATGTATTTTATGCCTCTATATCTTGGTTACATTTACAAGATAGCAAAAATAGGGTATGAGAAGAAAATTCGGATTTTAATCTTTCAAACTCAAGGCTTGTTCATGAATCGTTTGAAGTTGATCGTCTGCCCATTGCCATTTATCACCAACTCGAACTTCTCCAATAAGTTGTTTTTTATTGAAAAATTCTAGTGTAGTAATAGAACTTCCTAGCCCATATCGTTTCAAACCCAATTTTGAATTTAACTTGTCAATCTTAATAGTCTCTTTTCCTTTCAATGCAACTAAATAATAGTAGGAGACCGAAAACTCTTCGTTTTCATTGTCAAACGTTACTTGATAAATAATCCTATTTCGTTTTATTGAAAGTAGAAGAATAAATATGACTATCAGTGTTAGCTCATACACTAGGTTAAGAGGCATGAAGATGATAATTAGGAATTGGAGAATCAAGAAGAGACTTAATTCGCTTTTTATTCTTTTCCAAAGAGAAAAGTCTGCATTATGAGGCGTATAGCTAGTCATGTTTGTTATTTTTTTGCATAGGTAACCCTTTTATTTGAATAGAAGGCTTACCAAGTTTGTATTCTAAAGCATTGTTTAAATATAAAATGAAAAAACACCCTAAATCATGAAGATAAAGGATGTTTCTCATTCAGATATAAAGATGAGTTTTATAAATGCTCTAAAATTTCCTTGGTTGATGATCTATTTTTGTAGTCAGGATCGTATTGTAAGAATTTAATTTTTTCGATAATAAACGTTGCTGGAACTGGAAGTGCTTGACTAGAGTTGCCATTATCTTTAGTTAAACCTAAACCGTGTTCTTTGTATTTCATTTGTAGATTTTTTGCAGGAATAAAATTGACACCGAATGATTCTATTATAGAGTTATCCTTATCCCAAAGAACTGGGAAATCTGCTTTAGTTTTCTCTCTTTTTGGGAGAGATTACAACTATTTGTGCACCTGCTTTTTAAAAATCTTCTAAATAATCTTGAAGTTCGCTAAGATGGCGATTACAGAAGGGGCGTCATTGTCCTCTATAAAAAAGCAACAATTAATTGTTCACCTTTTAGAGTTTCAGAACTTTTGAATGATATCCATTTTGATCGGAAGCAATAAAGGTTGGTGCTTTTTGACCAACTGTTAAACTGCTTTCAGCTTTTGTACATGAACATTTAGGCTGACAATAAACTAGAATAATTAATAATAAACCTTTCATATTTTGTGTTTGAAATGAATAACAAAGTAGAACATGAAAAGAAGGGTAGGTTCTTGTTTTCAAGTGCTTTGTAGAAATATGACATAAAAGATTTTGTTATCTTATATTGGTTTGTCTTAATTTTTAATGCTCTATTAAAGGTCAAAAAAATACCCCTTACCAAGCTTGGTAAGAGATATTTAAAAGAATTAACTCTTGCAATTCGGTAAGGTTTTACAAGTGTTTGATAATGAGTTTATTTTAAACCTGCTCTTTTTTTTGTCTAAATATTCTGATTACAAGCGATTTGTAAATCAATCTCATGTCTTGATTCTCATATCTCATAATCTATTGTTCTTGTGAATTATACTTTTTGTAAACGCATAATTTTGTAAGTTGTGTTTACACCAGCTTGGTGGAAAAGAATGCCTACAGGACACATCTTTAAGGTTTTTTGCAAACAAGATTCAATTTTCTCATCGCTAGCTTCCGATTCTACTCTAAGCTCAACTTCTACATCAGTAAATGTTGGAGCACCATCTTTTTGAAAACCAGTTGTATCTACTTCAATAGCAGTGAATTCGAATCTCATTTTTTTAGCTGCAATATTGAAAATTGTGTTTACACATCCTGAATAGCTCATTAAACAAAGCTCAAATGCAGTAGAACCAAGATCCTGTCCACCTTTTGCTTCTGGTAAATCAATAATTGTTTCGTGACCTCTATTATCTGTAATAATTGAAGATGTTCCTTGTGTCCAAGTTGTTGTTGCTTTCATCTATTAAAATTCTTTATACGATTGCCAATGAGTAAATTATGTGAACAATCTTTGTTTTTTGAATGATATTTATTTACAAATATATTTAAATATCCAAATATATGAAGTTGTACTTGGGTGTTTTTTAGCATTTCATTTGTTATTTTAACATATGTAATTTTATAACCGACTGTAAAAACATCGAATCTGGATTATTTTTTTAATTTTAAACCTTTGCAGTGATTTTTATGTGCTTTTTGTTATGAATCTTGAGTAAACACTCTTAAATTAC
>JADGEF010000046.1 GCA_016744515.1 Marinifilaceae bacterium
GTTACCAATAGCGCACTTGACTTCGTATTGCCTTCCCTCCGATTAGGCGACTCAGTTATCTTTCAAACTGACGGAAAAGTTTGCATGCAAGGCAAACAAAAAAGAGCTGATCACATGATCAACTCTTTTAAATATTTAGTGTGTATTACTTCTGTTTGTCATACACCTCAAGAGCATAATCAAACTCAATAAGGTTATTATCTTCTACAGTCGTTCTTACAGAATTCGTAATTTCAAGAGTCCCGTAATAAATTTTAGCATCTCGAGTATGCATAACTATAAATTTATCACCGATAGTAACACTCGCAATTTCATTAACAGGTGTACCAACTTCATAAGCAGCTTTCAAAACAGGTAAATTAGCAGACTTCATTAAATCAGCATCTGTAATTTTAACAAGTTCTGTGCTATTCATAGTCATAATACCTTGCGTCCCTGCACCCATATCACTTACAAACTTAATTGTAGCAGACCCATCAGCAACATCAATTATTGAATCTCCAACAAGATCATAACCCATATCTTCAAGATTCAATTTATGAGAACTAGTCGGACCTAGTAGGTATTCACTAATCACTATCTTTGAAGACACAATTTCTTTATATGCACCAGCAGTTGCAGTAACTTTAACAAAGATAGTATCGCCCTTACTGTAGTCTGATCCTTTAAATGGAATATCCAAATCATCCTTGTCGTAAACCTTATCCCATATTGTAGCATAAGTACCAGCTTTACCAACTTTAGATTCTGCTTTTACCGTATATCCTGTTGAAGTCTTTGGACTCACCTTGTAAGTGAAATTCTTAACAATCTCAGATAATTCAAAAATAGGCTCATCAACTTCAATATCCTTACCTTTTTTATCTTTCTTTTTGACAAAAGGAACTCGAATTGAACTTGCAGAAACCATTTTAAATGTCGTATACATTTCCTTCATCTTTCCGTCTACAGTAGCATAAACATAAGCACGAAAACTACCTCCAAGAGTATCGCCTGTAGTGCCAAAATTAGAACGATTTAGAGTAAAAGAATACTTATTACCAGTAGCTGTACCACTAGAAATTTCATTTCCATCTACTTTAACAGATACAGCAGTAACAATTTTAGTCGTTGTTTGAAAATCAATTGTTGTAGCTAATTCACCATCTAATACAGTAAACTTAGTACCAGACAAATCTAACTTTGCTGTATCATAGTAATTAATATCCTGGTCGTAATCATCACATGATGTAATCGATACAGCCAGAAACATTACTAAAATATATTTTAAAATATCTTTTTTCATAGTTTTTATATTTTTTAGAATTTATCCCACCAAAGTTTAGTTGTTGCTTTGTCTCCACCAATAGCGGCTGAAGCAGCATCATAATTTTCCTCATTCATCTCATTCTCATCAAAAGGATAAGGGTAACGAGTAGGTATATCTGTATAATCCATTCCTGGAGGAGTATTTAATATTGGGAAATCTAAACGTCTCCATTCAGCCCAACCTTCAACACCACGGTTATACATAGCTAACCATTTTTGAGTACCGATTTTCTCTTGCCAAGTAGTAGCAGCAGTTGTATAAGCAACAGCAGTAGTAGCTAAATAAGCATCAGCAGCAGCCTGAGTTCCACCATAATATAAAATACTTGCAGTAACACCATTGTTATAGTGCTCCTCAGCAGTACCACTTACAGCATACCCTCTTTCTTTAGCTTCAGCCAAGAAAAATTCCATTTCAGAATAATCAGCTAAAACAACATCCAATTTAGGCTCAAAGAACATATCAGTAAAGTGAGAAAATTGTGCATAAACACCACCATCTTCTTTTCCATACACGATTCCTTTATATACACCACCCACTTTAGTAAACCATAAAGGTAAACGTGGATCATTAAGTGCTACCATTTTATCGATAAGTGTATTCGAAGGCGTGTAATCCTTTCTACTATCAATAACGAATCCATTATAAATTGTATTTACATGAGGATCAGATCCAATGTAAGTAAAAAAGGCTCCTTCAAGATTAGCGTCATAAACTCCACCAGCTATAGCTTCTGAAACAACTGTTGCAGAATTAAAGCTAGGAACATCAGCCATACGCATTCCCATTCTCAATTTCAATGCGTTACCTAACATTTTCCATTTAACGATATCACCATCAAATAATAAATCTTCATGTCCCCATGTGCCTTTACTAGCATCTAAAGCACCAATTGCAGCATTCAAACGAACTAAAAGATCAGCATATATTGTCGCAGCATCATCATACTTAGGTCTAAAATTAGGAATATCCAAAACTGCTTCTGAATAAGGAACATCACCAAATGTTTCTGTCAAAATAGCAAATGAATAAATCTCTAAGATTGTCATTGTTGCTTTCTGATTAACTGCTTTGTCAGCTAAAGCACCAACAAAACCAGCGTTATCAAGAATCTTTATTCCTTCTCTAAGATCTTTGATAACGTCCTTATAAAATTCAGAAGAAAATGAATCAGAAATACCTCGATCAAGAAAATCGTAACGACTTTCATTCGTATAAGTAGTTTCCATCCAATATTGAGCAAGTAGACGTGAAATATTTCTATTTACACTCATATTGTTGTATTGATTTACAAACTCGACTTGAGCAGATGTAAATAAGGTTTCTACAGGAACATTACTTGCATTCTTAGGATCAATATTATCCTCAAGATCACAAGAAACAATTCCCATCGTAGAAATAATTCCTAGCAATAAATATGTTATTTTTTTCATCATAATTGTCTTTTAATATTAAAATCCTAAAGTTACATTGAAACCAAAACTTCTAGCTGTTGGATAAGAAGCATTAGCAATACCTTGTGCATTACCACTACTTTGTCCTGTTTCAGGATCAAACCCAGGAGTATTCTTACTAATAATCAATAAGTTACGCCCAACAGCAGATACAACAACTTTATTCAAGAAAGTGTTATTTAATAAATTTTTAGGAAGTGTATAAGATAAGGCAACTTCTCTTAACTTAACATATGACGCATCATATACGTATCTAGCAGTAGGAGTTCTTCCATAATACTGATCTCCACCCCATCCATTAGCACGGGCAAAAGTTGTATTTTGAGTTCCATCAGCGTAAACAGCTTCAGCATGTAAAATACCACCACCGTCAGAAACAGCATCACGTTTAGGGTTTCCTTTTGAGTTCAAACCACCAGTTTCTTTATATAAACCTGTAGCTAAACCATACTTACGGTCTACAGAATAAATATCACCACCTTTTTGAATATCAATTAAAGCTCTTAGAGAAATTCCTTTATATGAAAGAGTATTTGTAATACCTCCACGCCAGTCTGGCTGAATGTTACCAATTGCCTCTTCTTTTTCAGTTCTAATATAATACCCATTTGAATCTACAACTTTCTTACCATCTTTATAAACAAAGTTTGTGCCTCTTAAAACACCATAAGCTTCACCAATATGAGCATTCATTGAAATATCCCAAGCTGAAGTAATAAGAATATTCTTTACACCATCGTAAAGACTCTTAACTTCATTATTATTTTTCGAGAAGTTAAAGTTTATATCCCAAGTAAGATCATTATTTTTTACAGGAGTTACATTTAATGCTAGCTCGATACCTTTATTTTCAATTTCTCCAGAATTTACATATGCTCGCTTATATCCACTTGCTCTAGATACATTTACATCCATAATCTGGTCGAAAGAATTTGACTTATAAAAAGCAAGATCAAAACCAACTCTATTATCAAAAAAATTAGCCTCTAAACCAACTTCGTAACTCTTCGTTTTCTCAGATTTCAAATCAGGATTCTGTAGAATTGAATTTACAGAAAATAAGGCTTGAGACCCCCAGTTCGTATCTTGGAAATAAGAAGATCTTAAGTTGTAAGGGTTTGTGTCATTACCAACCTCTGCATAATTCGCTCTTAATTTAGCAAATGATAAGAAAGAAAGGTCTTTCATTCCACCTAGTTCAGAAATAATAACACTTGTAGAAACAGCAGGATAAAAATAAGTATTTTCATCAGTTGGTAAAGTAGAAGAATTATCTACTCTGAAAGAAGCTTCTAAATATGCAAAGTTTTTGTAACCTGCAGAAAAACTACCATAAACACTGTTCATATTTCTCTCACGAAGTTTTTCAGTTGGAGATTTCTCAACAGTCGTGTTTTTTACTGTATATAAACCAGGAACAACTAATCCACCAGAGGTCTCAGCAAAAATATCCTGAATCACATTCTCTCTATAATTAACACCGACAAGACCTGTAAAGTTAAAATCCTCAACTCTCTTCTTGAACTTAATCATGAAATCAGTATTCCACTCAGAGAAAGTTCTGTCGAAAGTCGTAAAAGATGACTGAGCATTAGAACCTACAGCATTTCTTTCATTTTGTCTCTCGTGGTAATAGTCCAAAGAAGTCTTGAAAGCAAAAGAAAACATATCATTCAACTCGTAATCTAAAGAAGCGTACCCATATAATCTATTTCTCTCATCATTTTGGAAATTCTCATAACGAGTCCAGTATGGGTTATTTGCATAAGCGGGAGTTAAATCGCCTGGACCGTTAGCATTCCAAGTCCTCATATCTCCATCTGGTGACTTATAGTAATTTTTCATTCTCTTAAAGTCAACATTGGTCTGGAACCACTGTGCAAAGTTTTGCATAGGGTTATTATCGTCATAACCAGTTCCATATCTACCTTTACCTTTAGTATTTACATAATTTGCACTAGCAGAAACATTAAGTTTATCACTAAGTTTGTGATTAGCTTTAAAAGCCATCGTATTCTTCTTAATATTTGAATTAGGAAGAATTCCAGATTCATCAGAATTTGTATAAGACAATCTAAAGTTAGAAACATCAGTACCTCCAGTTAAAGAAACACTATTGCTATACTTAATTCCTGTCTCAAAGAAATCATAAACAGTACTTTTAGGTGCAATCCAAGGACGAGTTTCACCATAGTTTGCAGCATTGGGGTCTAAAGCATCCCAATGAACAACTTGTAAATTAGGATCAAAAGCTGGTCCCCAAGAAGCATCATCATTTGTATTAACAACGTTGAAGCCATTAATTCCGTTTGCTCCAGTAAAACTCCAATCTTGAGAATAACCAGCACCATACTCATACTGATATTCTGGCATTGTTTCTTTATCAATTGTACTAAAGGTGATACCAGAATTTACTGTTACACCAATACCATTTTTATTCTTAGATCCTTTTTTAGTTGTAATTAAAACAACACCATTAGCTGCTCTAGAACCATAAAGTGCAGATGCAGCAGCACCTTTAAGAATAGATACAGATTCAACATCTTCAGGATTGATATCAGAAGCGGCATTACCGTAGTCATATCCACCCCAACCCTTTTTTTGGTTAGTTTTATTTGTATTACTATTATCCATAGGTACTCCATCTACCACGAATAAAGCCTGATTGTTACCTAATAAAGAAGCTGTTCCACGTATAAGAATATCCGCAGACCCCCCCATAGTATTAGCTTGACGAATATTAACACCGGCAACTTTACCTGAAAGTGAATTTACAATATTGGTTTCCTTAACCTCACTTACGGCATCACCACCAATTTCAGTCACTGCGTAACCAAGAGATTTCTTTTCTCTCGTTACACCTAATGCAGTAACAACAACTTCGTCCATACCAATAGATTCTGTTTCCATTACAACATTAATAACAGTTTGTGAACCTACTGTTACTTCTCTTGAAACCATACCCACAAAGCTATATACAAGCACATCACTTGCTGCAGCTTCAAGACTATATTTCCCGTCAATATCTGTACTAGCACCAATAGTGGTCCCTTTTACAACAACAGATACACCAGGCATTCCGAGCCCGTCGTCGGCACTAGTCACTGTACCGGTGATTTGCTTGCTTTGCGCAGTCACTATTTGAGTTCCCACTAGAAGCAGAAAAACGAATAGTCCAATTAATTTTTTCATAAAAATTCTTTTTAGTTAGTAATTAAGTAAAGATGCAAATGGTTTAATGGTAATAATCGAAGCTAAATTTAACACATATAATGGATTTAACAAATATTAACATCGTTTTAACACATTGTAACACTCATGATTTTTGTCATTATTTTTCGAAAAATGACAATATTACTTTGATAACTAAAAAGACAATATCATAATAGATAACTGCACATATATTTTAAGAATCAAGCTGATAGACGAATAAATGTGATCACATCTACATATGTAGATTTCTCTACGGGCAACTGCTCCATATACATATTTAGAGTGAGTCTAAATAATCATTAAAACAAGTTTAAACAATCCAACTACGCTTCAAAAATAGGTTTTTACACGACAAACACTGAATAACAGAAAAAACATAAAAGACATTCGAAACCATATAACTAAACTTTTTTAATCAATTTGAGCAAAAAAAGGGGGATAATTCAATTAAGAATCATCCCCTTTATATTATTACAGATCTAATTACTATGAATAGATCTCTTTTTTGGAAGCAATTAATGTATTTTTAAGCAATGACACAATTGTCATAGGGCCAACTCCACCAGGAACGGGTGTAATAAATGAACACTTTGGAGCCACCTCATCAAAATTAACATCTCCAATAAGTTTCCATCCTGATTTCGTTTTATCAGATTTGATTCTATGGATTCCTACATCAATAACAGTAGCACCATCCTTAACCATATCTCCAGTTAAGAATTGTGGCATACCTAAGGCAACAATTACAATATCGGCCTCACGTGTGATTTCAGGAATATTCTTTGTGCGGCTATGACAAAGTGTTACAGTACAATCACCATGTGAAGCTTTACGTGACATTAAAATACTCATTGGCGTACCTACAATATTACTACGACCAATAACAACACAGTTTTTACCTGAAGTTTCAATCTTATATCTTTTCAATAACTCTACGATCCCTGCTGGCGTAGCTGGAAGGTACGTAGGAAGTGTTGCAACCATTTTTCCAACATTCATAGGGTGAAAGCCATCAACATCTTTCTCAGGACTAATCGTTTCAATCACTTTAGATTCTGAGATATGCTTTGGTAAAGGCAATTGCACAATTAAACCATCAATTGAGTTATCTTGGTTCACTTTCTTAATCTCTGTCAATAACTCATCTTCAGTAATTGTATCTTCAAATCTAAACTCCGAAGAATCAAACCCTACTTGATGACAAGCTTTAACTTTAGCAGCCACATAGGTTTCGCTGGCACCATCATGTCCAACAATAATAGCCGCTAGGTGAGGCTTTTTACCACCATTTTTAATAATCCCTTCAACTTCAGCAGCAATCTCTTGCTTTACCTCAGCCGAAATCTTTTTACCATCGATTAATTCCATGACTAGTTTTGTATCTGTGATGAATATTACGCGACCTTATTATAAGCCACAAATCATTATTGTTTTTTAAGAAAAAATGCTTGACCTAAAGGGCCAAGCATTTTTATATTTTATCTATCGCTTTCCCATCGGAAGATTCCCCATCATTCGGGACATCTTTCCGCCTTTCGACATCATTTTCATCAATTTTCTTGTCTCATCGAACTGCTTAATTAGTCGATTAACATCCTGAATATCTGAACCACTACCCGCAGCAATACGTTTACGTCTAGATCCATTCAATAAAGTTGGAGTTTCACGCTCTAATGGTGTCATAGAATATATAATAGCCTCTATACCTTTAAAAGCATCATCGTCGATATCAATATTCTTAAGTGCTTTTCCTACACCAGGTATCATAGATGCCAAATCCTTAAGATTACCCATTTTCTTTATCTGAGAGATTTGAGAAAGGAAATCGTTAAAGTTGAATTGATTTTTAGCAATCTTCTTTTGTAGGCTACGAGCTTCGTCAGCATCAAACTGCTCTTGTGCACGCTCAACAAGTGATACAATATCACCCATACCCAAAATACGATCGGCCATACGTGATGGATGGAAAACATCAAGAGCTTCCATCTTCTCACCTGTACCAACAAATTTAATAGGCTTATTTACAACTGAACGAATTGATAAAGCAGCACCACCACGAGTATCACCATCAAGCTTAGTTAAAACAACACCATCAAAGTTTAATCTGTCATTAAACTCTTTAGCTGTATTAACAGCATCCTGACCAGTCATTGAATCGACAACGAATAAAATCTCAGAAGGTTTAATTGCCTTTTTAACAGCTTCAATCTCCTTCATCATTGTTTCATCAACAGCTAAACGCCCCGCCGTATCGACTATCACTAAATCGTGACCTTTTGCCTTTGCCTCTTTTATTGCAGCTTCAGCAATTTTAACTGGGTTCTTATTATCCTTATCAGAATATACGGGAACGCCAATCTGCTCACCTAAAACATGCAACTGATCGATAGCAGCTGGACGATATACATCACCAGCAACTAAAAGAGGATTCATTGAACGTTTAGTTTTTAACAGGTTGGCTAACTTTCCTGAAAAAGTAGTTTTACCTGAACCTTGAAGACCTGCGATAAGAATAACAGCAGGGTTCCCTTTTGTCTCTATATCAACATGCTCTCCTCCCATCAACTCAGCCAATTCATCGTGAACGATTTTCACCATTAATTGGTTTGGCTTCAATGAGGTCAGTACATTTTGTCCTAATGCTTTTTCTTTTACTGTAGCAGTAAACGACTTAGCGATTTTAAAATTGACATCGGCATCTAGTAAAGCACGACGAACATCCTTTAAAGTTTCAGCTATATTTATTTCTGTGATCTTTCCATGACCTTTCAATATCTGAAAGGATCGCTCAAGTCTTTCATTAAGATTTTCAAACATTCTTTTTCTGGATTTTTTTAGTTCCCTGCAAAAATAAAAAATTCTCTGTATTTGCTCATATCTCTAGACATCTTTTAATAAGACAGTCCTTATTATATCAAAACAGATAACTCCTATTTATTAAATTGAACAAGCAGCTCAAATTTGGGCTAAACTCATTCTTATATTTTATTATTAATATAGGCACACAGCCAAATACAAATGTAATTACATTCTCTCTGGTAAGCTAACTCCCAATAAGCTCATTCCTGACTTAATAATTCCTGCTACTTGCTTAGATAAAACAAAACGGAAATTTCTTAAATCTTCATTTTCCTCTTTATTCATAGGAAAATCGTGATAGAACTGATTGTACTCCTTAGATAAATCGTAAACGTAGTTTGAAATTAAAGCTGGACTTGTATCTCGACCTGCATCTTTTATTACGTTTGGATAATTCGCTAACATCTGAATTAAGAAAGATTCCTTTTCAGAGATATTCAAATCCTTTTTAGCAAATTCAGGAATTTCCATACCACTTTCAGTTGCCTTACGCAATACTGATTGAATACGTGTATATGTATATTGAATAAATGGACCTGTGTTACCATTGAAATCAATAGAATCCTTAGGATTAAACATCATATTCTTTTTAGGATCAACCTTTAGAATAAAATATTTAAGTGCTCCCATCGCGACTTTGTAATATACATCCTCAGCTTCTTCTTTCGAATAACCAGACAATTTACCTAGTTCTTCAGAAGTTTCACGAGCGGTATTAACCATCTCCTCCATCAATTCATCAGCATCGACAACTGTACCTTCACGAGATTTCATTTTCCCCTCAGGCAATTCAACCATTCCATAAGAAAGGTGCTGAATTTTATCGTGCCACTCATACCCTAATTTACCCATTACTAGAGACAGAACCTGGAAGTGATAATTCTGCTCATTACCTACAACGTAAATGTGCTCATCAATTTTAAACTCATTAAAACGCTCGTAAGCTGTTCCAATATCCTGAGTCATATACACTGATGTTCCATCATCACGTAACAATAATTTATGATCTAATCCATCCGACTCAAGGTCAGCCCAAACAGATCCGGTTTCCTTTTTGTAAAGAACACCTTCTTCTAGTCCACGCATAACAATAGCCTTACCTTGCTTATATGTATTTGATTCGAAGTAAACCTTATCGAAATCAACTCCCATTGTTTTGTAAGTAATTTCGAATCCAGCCAATACCCAGTCGTTCATTTTACGCCAAAGAGCAACTGTCTCTTTATCTCCTGCTTCCCACTTAACAAGCATCTCTTGAGCTTCGATCAAAAGAGGTGCTTTCTTTTTAGCCTCATCAGCTTCCATTCCATCAGCAACAAGAGTTTCAATCTCTTTTTTATATTCCTGATCGAATCTCACATAGTATTTTCCTACTAAGTGATCACCTTTAATTCCTGTCGATTCAGGAGTTTCTCCTTCACCAAAACGCAACCAAGCTAACATCGATTTACAAATATGAATACCTCTATCGTTAACGAGATTAACCTTGATAACTTCTAAGCCGTTTGCCTTTAGAATTTCTGCTACAGAATAACCCAATAAGTTATTTCTAATGTGTCCAAGATGAAGAGGCTTATTCGTATTAGGTGATGAATATTCAATCATTACTTTTTTAGCACCTTCTTTCAAAGGAATAAATCCGTAATTATCAGTTTTTACAGCATCATTCAAAACTGAAAGCCAATATGAATTATCAATTACTAAATTCAAGAATCCCTTTACAATATTAAATGAAGGAATCGAGTCGATATTTTCTTGTAAGTAATTTCCAAGATCGTTAGCAGTCTCCTCAGGTGATTTCTTAGAGAAGCGTAGAAATGGAAAAACAACGACAGTTAAATCGCCTTCAAATTCGCGTCTGGTCTTCTGAATCTGAACACTATCCTCTTCAATTTTCTGACCATAGCACGCACTTATGGCTTCTACTACTTTACCTTTGATAATACTTTCAATACTCATTTGGAAATTCTTTGTTCGGGAAATAAAACAACAGTTTTAACTCGTGTATTTCATTCTCCCATGAAATTAAAATTATTCAAAACTGATCTCTCTAATCTTTCAATCAAAGATCAACACCAATATTCGAATTTGCAAAGATAACATGAATTCCAAAAAAACATATTTTCAAAGTCTAGAAATCTTGTAAAAATCACTTATTTCACCTATATTAATGTAAATATATATATGATCTGTTTACTAACATCGTCAAGAAACATAGCTTTCTGAGAAATGTTTCTGATATAAAAAACCTGCCCTATGAACATAAATTTAAACGGACGTTGGCGAAATCAGTACAATTCTGAAATGAATTTGAGTATTGATGGTCAGAATATCACAGGAACATTTCAAACTGGAATAGGACTCCCAAATTTCGAAGAAAAATTTGAAATTATCGGGCGTTTTAAAGATAATGTCATTGCTTTCATGGTCGATTTTGGGGAATATGGATCCCTCGCCTGTTGGACAGGACGAGTTGAAATTGATGATATTGGTCTTGTCATTCATTCAATGTATCATCTCTCTCAATCAGAAGGAAGTGATGAGGAGAAAATGGCTAAGGCTATTATTACTGGAGTAGGAACTTTCAGGAAACCATAAAGCTTGTATTTTCTCTGTATTATAAAGAGCTACTTACAAGCGTGATATTTTAAAAGTTTACATATCCCAAACGGTAATATTCTATTAAGCATTCACGCTTTTAACCTTCTTTTAACTCGGTTTGTCTTTTCTCGAAAGGATAATGTCGTATATCTTAATAGTAAAACAAATTAATGTCCACAATCAATTCTAAACTCTGAATCACATGAGTTTAGTCGTTTTCATAGGTTAGATTTAGATTAGTAAGAAAACTCAGGTGGTGATCTGAGTTTTTTCTATGTTTCAAAGAAACTATCTCCTGTTTAAGCTCTTGATTCTCTTTTTTTCAGAATCTTATTTTCTTGCTTCAATATTTTATTCTCTTGACGAAGATTTTTATTCGCTGCTCTTTAATACACAGGTTTCATTCTCGTATTTATTGCACAAGTTGCGAACCTCTTCTATATGAACGAAGTAGTTCTAGAATATCTGGTATGTTATGAGATTTTTTCAATGAAAGAATATTGTAGTGCTTAAAATGTCTTAAGTTGTAAGCCTATAAAGTGGTGAAAATACGATACCACACAGATCAACTGACTGCTACAATGACACACTTTATCTTTGCAAACCACTCTTTCTTTTAAACTAAGCTCTCTTTGTGAGAAAACAAATTATGAATAGCTTTGCAAGCCTAAAACGATGATGATGATGCGAGCTATAGCAACCCCTCTTATAAAAACACAATTTCAGAAAAAGGAAATTCAAATTGAAAGCAAGGAAATTGAATTACCTATTGAGGCTATTCTCCCCTATTTGAATCCTGAAGAATTTAATGCTTATTGCCAAACAGGTTGCGAGAATTATTCCAATAAATGGACATGCCCTCCACACTGTCCACCTTTTATGGAATACGTCACTGATCACACACATATAAAGTTGATTTTGTACAAATCATATTGCAACCAGTTTGAATTTATTGAAGAAGGTGAAAGAGCTCTGACTGCCTATAATTTTGCTAAAGATTTATTACAAAAGAAGCTGAGAAAGAGAGAAGCCGAACAAGAGCGTTTTATTGGACCCAACTCATGTGAGATTTGTACCATCTGCAAGGCAGTGCATGCTGATGCCTGTCACCTACCTCACTTAATACGCTACAATTTAGTGGCCTTTGGTTTTAATGTGACTAAGATAATGGAAGACTTATTCCAACATAAACTGGAATGGGCTAAAGCTGGAGAAGTTCCAAATCATGTCAGCTCTATTGGGGCAATTCTATTTAAGAAATAAAACATCAAGCTTTTTGTGTAAATTACCTGCCTTAATTAAAAATACCACTATGCGATATTTCACTTATACTCTACTGGCACTCCTGATTTCGACAATGGGAATAGCTCAAAACAAAGCTGTAAAAATAGTTGTTTATTCTCCCGAATTGATCAGCGATCAACTTTCACCAAAGGTGAACGAACAATCGGGAATGGTGTGGCACAAAAATTTGTTTTGGGTAATTAACGATAGTAATTGTCTGCCAGAACTGCTTGCTTACAATATGAAAGGGAAACTGAAAAAGACCATCCACATTAGTAATGTCAGTAATAAAGATTGGGAAGATTTAGCCGAAGATGAAAACTACATTTACATTGGGGATTTTGGCAATAATAGAGGTGGCAGAAAAGACTTACGTGTACTTCGTGTTTTAAAATCAGACATGAAGAGTAAAGAAGTTGCAGTTGATTCCATCACATTTACTTGGGCAGACCAGAAGAACTTCGAGAAACGAAATATGAAACACGATTTCGATTGTGAAGCCTTTTTTGCCTACGGAGATTCACTGTACTTTTTCACAAAGAACTGGGCAAACAAAAAGACACGCTTATACAGCATGTCGAAACTGCCTGGTAACTATCAACTAAAACCAATAGCTGAGCTCGATACCGATTTTATGGTGACAGGTGCAGATATTACTGCCGATGGTAAAACCGTAGCTTTAGTGGGTTATAAAAACTACCGCACTTACGCTATGCTACTAATAGACTTTAAAGGGCTAGACTTCTTCTCAGGAAACATCCTTCGACTAGACCTTGAATCGTTAGGCAGGGCCCAAACTGAAGGCTTAGTCTTCACAGATAAAAATGAACTCTACATCAACACTGAAGAAACCAAATTACCACAGGCACTTTATAAGTTGGATTGGGTGAAGCTTACAAACTCAAATAACTGAACTACAGATCCCTACTGTTTTATAATTGTCCTATAAATACAGCAAGTCTACAGCATTCTCAATCTATCGTCATTCGTAATTAATTAAACTGAATTTCTGTTGGCATTAATATGGTTCTTTTATGAAGAAGGTCTCCGAATTTCAATTTTTAGAAATTATTACAATGATTTCCATTTAAAGAATATGCAAAATACCCACTCTCTCTATTTTCCATTTCGATTGCTCCCTGTTATTGGGTAAATTAAGTAATCAAAATCGCAAAAAAACAGTTTATTTTTTTTATTATTTTTTTCAAAAATAGAGATGAGATCGATTCCAATTTTTCTAAAACCATCATTTTATCGAAATCGTTTGCATGAAATATGATTAACACTATTTTTCTTTAATAAGTGGAAGTTAAAAGACAATTCGATCTGAAACTATTGATAATAAAGATGTAAGGGGAGATTGTAAAATAGGAGATATGGGAATATGTATAATATCAGGCAGATACAGAAATTCTTTCCCACTCTAAACCTACTAAATATCATTAAGAATAAATAAAAAATAAACAAAAAAAATAGATCTACATATTAGGATAGTTAAATATCTCACCATAATTTTAGAATTCCAAACCTAAAAAAATATGATGAGTACAATTCAAATTAGCATGATTGAAGAACTAAAAAAAGTACTAGAATCACATCAAGATGTTAGAGAAAATCTTTCACGAGAAGATTTAATCACAAAGGCCGTTCAAAATAAAGATGCAATAGTAACACCCAATGGTGCACTTGCAACTTGGACTCCATCTAACTCAACAGGTAGAAGCCCTAAAGACACATATATTGTTAGAAATCCTGAAAGTGAGTCAAATATAGACTGGACATCACCTAATAATATCGGACTAAATTCGCAAACGTTTGCATTGATTTATGCAGATGCATTAAAGACAATTCAGAGCAAAGAGACTGTATTTACAACCACTCGTGTAATTGGTGCAGATTCAAAATATGCACTTCCAGTAAAAACAATTTCTAACAATGCATTAAGCCAGGTTTTCGTTGATAATATGTTTCGACCTGTTCCTGAAGACATTCAGAACTCAATTTTTGTTGGTCAAGAATTTCAACTAATTGCTTTACCAAATGACGAACTTGATAAAGATCGTTATAAAGGTCTAGTCCGTGATTTACCTAATGGTGAAACATCTGGACTTTGTGTTGTTGTTGATGTGGATAAAAGAATAGGTATTGTATACGGTTCTCAATATCAGGGAAGCATAAAAAAATTGATGTTTACCGTAATGAATTACCTTCTTCCTTTTAATGGTGTATTGCCATTGCATTGCTCAGCAAATGAAGGTAAAGGAAAAGACTCTGCTTTATTACTAGGTCTTTCTGGGACAGGTAAAACGACACTTTCGGCAGATCCTAATCGTGCACTTTTAGGTGACGACGAGCATGGATGGAGCGATAATGGTATTTTCAATTTTGAAAATGGCTGTTATGCCAAAATGATCGACATGGAGCGCAAGAACGAGCCAGAGATTTGGGATGCTGTAATGCATAAGGCAGATTACAAAAAACATGGTGCTATTATCGAGAATGCTATGATGTATCCTAATGGAAATATCGATTTCTTCGATACAAGATACACACCAAACTCTCGTGCATCTTACCCTCTTGAGTTCTTAAGTAATATTAAAAAGGAATCAACAGCTGGTCATCCAAAAACAATTCTTTTCCTTACTGCCGATGCTTATGGCGTATTGCCTCCGGTATCTAAATTAACCAAAGAACAAGCTATGCTTTGGTTTTTGATGGGATATACATCTAAATTAGCTGGTACTGAAACTGGAGTAACTGAACCACAGGCAACCTTCTCTCGTTTCTTCGGTCAGCCATTTATGCCATGTAATCCAAATATCTATGCTGATATGCTAGGTGAAAAAATGGATAAGCATAACACCAACGTATTCCTAATTAATACAGGATGGAGTGGTGGATCATACGGAACTGGATCTCGTATTAAGTTGAAGTACACCAGAGCTATGGTTGATGCTGCACTTAATGGTGAGCTTGACAAAGTAGAATACGTTAAAGATGAATTATTCCACGTGAATGTTCCTACAACATGCCCTAACGTTCCTACAGAGATGTTGATTCCTATTAACACTTGGAAAGATAAAGCTGCATACAAAGTAACTGCAGAGAACTTAGCGAAGAAATTCTCAGCGAATTACGATAAAGCATATAGCAAACAAGACATTGACGCTAACATCATAGCACAATGTCCTGGTAAATGAAACACATCTGATTATTTCAGGTTAGAGAATTATAAAAGGCTATCGATTTATTTCGATAGCCTTTTCTTCATATGCAATAGCCACACTAACACCCTAATGAATAGGGGATTAAAAACTAAACCTATCCTTTTTCTGATTTGATTAAAAGCTTATTCCATCATGTAATTGGTAAGGAATAGCACTCAAGCTCTTTACTAAAGAATATTAAACCCTTATTTATCTTTCAATTAACTCCTTTTTTACTAAATCAAAAATTCATTCCCTTTTAAAATACAATTTAACTAAATTGCAGCTCAATTTTTAAACACACCCTATGGAATCATTCATCTCACCCGACAGTCACTTTATACTCTTTTTTATTGTAGCAGGTGCTGCAGCTTTTGGTATCTATTCTGAACACAAAAAATGGTTCGGGAAACTATCAGGTATTCTTGTAACCATGATATCCATGTCGATATTAGCCATGTTAGGTGTTTTACCTGTAGCTTCGAACCCAAATATAAAAGTTGAGGTTTATGATATGGTTTTTACATATTTCATTCCGATTTCAATCCCTATGCTTTTGTTTAGCTCCAATTTGCTAAAAATTGTAAAAGAAAGTGGGAAACTACTTCTAGCCTATATTATTGGAGCCATTGGAATTGTTTTAGGCTGTTTTCTCGCTTATTCTTTAATTGATTTAGGTGAAGATGCTGGAAATACTGCAGGTGTAATTGCCGCAACTCTAATTGGTGGTAGTGTCAATTTCATTGCTTCAGCGGAGATTTTAAACTTTAGTACAAACCCACTGTTTACAGCTACTATTGCTGTAGATAATTTAGTTTCGAACCTTTATACCCTCTTCTTGTTTTTAACGCCATCTTTAATGTTTTTAGCTCGATTTTTTGTAAAACCTAAAAAAGAAAATCAAATTGAAGATACCAATCAAAACAAAAAAGAAGACTACCCAATTACATTAGAGCGCATTGCTATCGCTGTATTCATTGCAGCTCTAATAGCAGGGACAGGAAACTTCTTAGCTCCCTATTTGCAAAACTTAATTCACACAAAATTAAACCTGAGCATTCTCCTAATAACTTTATTAGCTGTATTGGCTGCTAACTTTTTCCCTAAGCAATTAAAAGCATTAGAAAACACAGCCTTTTCAATTGGTTTATGGATGATGTACATATTCCTTGCAGTAATTGGTGCTGCTACCAATGTTCATCAGATATTTGAAATTGGTCCTGCAGTTCTTGGTTTCTACTTAACTATCATGCTTTTCCACTTTGTTTTCATGTTGGCACTAGCAAAACTTTTCAAACTAGATGTTTATGAAGTCGTTATTGCCTCTGCTGCTAATATCATGGGTCCATCAGTTGCAGCGCCTATGGCTGCCTCTATGGGACAAAAAAAATTAGTAACTCCTGGAATTCTAGTCGGCATATTAGGCTACATTATTGGAACATTTATTGGTGTATCTATTGCCGTTTTTCTTAGCTAAGCAGATTAAATAGAAAATGAGTAATAAACGATTAATAGAAGTTACAGCAGCGATTATTCGAGAGGATAATCGCTTTTTGTGTGCTCAAAGAAACAATTCTGGCGAGCAAGGCGGGAAATGGGAATTTCCAGGCGGGAAAATTGAAATTGGAGAAACACCCGAAATCTGTTTAGAAAGAGAACTCCTCGAAGAATTCAATATTCAGGCTAGCTGTGGCGATTTTTTGTGTGAGAACACACACGACTATGGTGACAAAGCTTAAAGCTTACTTTATTGGATCGACTAAAGGCAATTTTCAACTTTTAGTTCACAAGGATATAAAATGGCTTACGTGTGATACGATACTCAATCTTGATTGGGCTGAAGCAAATCTACCAATTGTGCATAAACTAATTTCAATAGATCGTGAGATATGAGATTGACTCACAAACGACTTGCAATCAAAATATTCATAAAACACAACACATTTAAAGCATTGCTATTAATCGCGAACCTCGAGCTAAATCAACTGCTCTCCCCCGTCGCAGAACAATATCTGTCCGGTTAGATAAGTATTATCTAAAATATAATCTAAGGATTTTAAAATGGGTTGCATCCCACCTGGTTCTTTCATTGGAGTTGAAGCAGCTCTATTCTCAAGATAATTTGTATTAGCATCAGGTGGAGCCAAAGTAGATCCTGGAGCGATTCCATTTACTCGAATTGTAGATCCAAATTCTAATGCTCCCATTTGAGTAAGATGAGATAAGGCAACTTTAGATAAACTATAGGCAGCGTAATCAGAAGCAAACTTCTTAATTCTAGTATCTAGGAAATTTATGATTATGCCTTTTTTACAGAGATTTGCGTAATCGCGCATTAAAATAAATGGCGCTTTAAAATTGACACTCATCTGCTCGTTAAGCAATTCGACACTGGTTTCTTTAATCGAACTTGGACTATAAACTGAAGCATTATTAATCAAGAGATCAATCTGACCAAATTCCTTCTTAACCTCAGAAATTAAAGTTTCTGGATTATCAGATAAATCACAACAAAACACTTTAAATACTTGTTTGGGATAAATAGCTTTAAGGTAATCTCTCAAAGCCATTGCTTCAGCTTTAGAGCTGTTATAATGTATTGCCAAACTCCAAGCCTGTTTTGCCAAATGGAGAGCTAACTCGTTTCCAATTCGTTTAGCCGATCCCGTAATTAATGCTGTTCTGGTTTCCATATGTTTATCCTAAAGATTCTATCAGCAAAAGTACATCAATTATAAATTTTGAACCAATTCTGTCTTAAAGGTTTTCACTTTAGAAATCATATTTCCCTAACAATATCCGCTAAATGTATCAGATTGTTCTTAGTTTCCCATACCTTTTCTTTGTATGTAAACACATCAGTATCTATCAAGTCTGATTTTGACAACAAAGTCTCATCAATCATATCAGAAAAAAGAGCATAAATATTATGGGTGATATAATTTCTCTGATTGCACGTCATTTTTAATACTTCAACCAGATTTCCATTAAGTAGGCTATTTTTTTCTCCGAATTGTATCAGTTTACCTAAAGGTGATTTGCTGAAGTTATTAGTAAAATCTTTCCGTTGATATAACTGAATCAACTCTGCTTCAAGTCTACCAGCTACTAAAGTTACTTGTCCTAATTCTTGACTAAATTCTTTGCTGTCCATTAATAGATTAAAAAATTCTATTCCTCTTGATGATTTTCCTTCGTACATGCTTAATAATAGTTTTAATTGATGATGGATTTAAGAAGTTACCCGCTGCCGCACGAATCCTTTCGTGTGGTTTTTATCAAAAAAATGCGATACAATTGCGCACTATCGGGGTTTTGTCCATAATATTGCATTATTCATTATCAACAAATGTGGTATAATCGTAAGCGTATAAATGCTGTTCAGGATTTCTTTTACAGGATATAAAGACACCATTTTCATTTTTAAAAATTCGCATGTTTGAATTACAAACAGGGCACTTTGCTTTAGTTCTTTTTAGAGAAATTTTTTTCTCATTTGACTCCAAGCTATAAATGCTTAAAAATGGGATAAACCTTCTGTTTCGAAGTGTTAATCCAATTATTAAAATGGAAACAGATAGCATCATTACAAACGGCATTACGCTAATCAATGAGGATAACTCCGTAATAGGGTATTTCACAATCAAGGAAACATATGTAATAATTAATCCTCCAAAACTAAAAACACCACTTAAAGTAAGTTTCTTTGGACTGATAGCTACATCTTTCAGGTTTTTCTTACTATAATTGATTACTGTTGGTTCTTGATTAGTATATTTTATCTCAACATTTTCAGCTTGACCTATATTTGTTGAGTTATTTCCATATGAAATATTTTTATTTTTCATTCAATAATATATTAAAGTTGAGCTCGTATCTAATACTCAACGTAAAAGTGTTTAATTCTTTTTATGTATCAAGGTTAACAAAAAAAAAGAATGCAGGTTTATCTACATTCCCCATAAATTAACAATTCTCTTAACACTTACCTCAACCCACCGTTCATGTTGGGCAGTTCCTGCCACACGAATGCTTAGTTGTTGGGTGCAGTGATTTAGTCTTCATTATTCGAGTTTATAATTGCAATAATTTCTTCACAAATCGTATCAGTCAAATTTATAGGAATGTCATGTCCCATATTTTTAAACCATTTTGTTTTTGCATTAGGTATAATGGCTGCCATTTTTTTACTATGTTCAATAGGGATGAATGGGTCATTTAATCCATGCATAATCAGAACTGGTATTTCTAACTTTTTCAAGTTATCATACCGAGAGCCTGAACGATAGGTTGCCTCATGGTGTTGGCTTGAAGCGTTTGGATTATATCCACTTCTCTTCCTTAAATTATACAATACCTGAGTAGCTGTTCCTTTGACATCTATATCGTATTCAGCTTCACCTTGAAGAATTTTTCTTGATGATAAATGTAGTTTAATTATATTCTTTTCAGTTGAAATCATGCCGTATCTTATACTTGTTTTGACTAATTCAAACACTATTTTGTTAGAGATAGGTGGAAGTTCTTCATCAATAATGTTTCCTGATGACATAAAGGATGTTAAAGTATGTGTTCTTTTTGGATAATTTATTGCAAATTCCTGAGCAACCATTCCCCCTAATGAGATCCCAAGTAAATTAGCTTTTTCTATCTTTAGAGAATCAAGTATTAATTTTCCATCATTTGCTAAATCTGTTAAAGAGTATGGTTGCTCTTCCCAATTTTCAATCCAATCAGACAACCCTGTACCTCTATAATCAAATCTTATAACTTGATAACCCGAATTAACTAATTTATCTATAAATGTCTGAGGCCACCCTAATGCATCATTTGAAATCCCCATAAATAAAAGGATTGCCCCTTTACTTGTCTCTGCGGGTAAAATAGATTCGTACCAAACTTTTGTTCCGTTATTCACAATATATCCCGTTTTACCTTTTACAAGTTTAGGAACGTCTGAATTAAGAACATCTTCAATTATATCTTCACTATTGTCTGGTAATATTGGAACTGAAAGATAGATGTATGATAAACCTCCAATCAGAAAAGTAAGTATTGCAAATCCAATAATCTTTAATATTTTCTTCATTATCTTTAATTATTTGGTTTGCACTCATTGCACCCAACGGCTCGAATATGCATAGTGCGGGATTTCAAGGCGCTTCATTATCAAACCGCTAGATCGTTTATTAAATGCTTTAATGTTCAAATTTAACAAATTCCCCCGCATTACGTATATTTATTAGGTGCTTTTCTTTCTTGCTTTTTGAATAAATAATAACCATCTGAATTCTTTTTGTGCTTTATTATCAGCAACTGCCTGTTCAATGGCAGAAACAATACTCACAGGGTTTATTGGAATTGGTAATGGTATGTTTCCTAATATTCCTGTAAGTGTAGATTTGAGTTGATTTGGTTTTCGCTTTTCAATAAAGTCGAATTTTGCATCGTCTATATATTTAGAAATCTTATTCTCGACTTCGATGTTATTGACCTCACTGTTAAATTCGTTTGTCCATTCCCAAACCTTTTTACGAAATTCATTTACAAATTCAGATTTGCGCAAAACAATAATTTCATCCCAAGTCAAGCTACCAAAATCAAAATAATTAATTGTTTCAACTGCGGTTATTACTTTTTTACTTTTTGTCTTGGTTTCATTTAACCCATAAGTTGCGGTAAACGCTTGCTCGTGTATTTCCGAAAATAGACCCGAAAAATTTTCAAATCGTCTAGTAGCTTCTGCTAAAATTTGAAAATCCATTGATATGGTTCCAATATAATATTTGAGTTCTTCATTATGATCTCGGCTTTGAATGTCAGGCTTATCATAGCCATTTTTGAGTTGGACATATTTCATTACAAAGTCGATATAATTGGATGAATTTTCACCTGTCCACATAGAAGTATCTGGATTTTGCGGCATATAAAAGTGTCTTAAATCATCTTCATTATCTACAAAATCTTCTATTGTCAAAACAATATCTTCGAACTCTTTTTTATGCTTTATAGTTTCCTTTGAATATGCGTTTAGGTACTTTTCTTTAGTAAACAATCCAGTACCATCTAACGATCCAAGTCCCTGCGGTACAATTACAAGATTCTCAAAAAGAATTGCGTTTCGTTTTAAAAAATTCGCAGGGTTATCAGAATTAGTTTCGGTATATAGATTTACACTATATGGTGTGAATATTCCAAATTCTTTTAAATTCATTTCTTATCTGGGTTGTTTTGATGCACCTAACGTAAAAATGTTTTATCCTTTAGTTTGTCGAAATTAACAAAAAAAGAGAATGCAGATTTATCTACATTCCCCATAAACTAACAACTCAGTTAACGCTTACCTCAACTTACCGTTCATGTTGAGCAGTTCCTGCCACACGAACGCTTAGTTGTTGTGCGTTCGTTATTTCCTTCATTAAACAATTTTAGCTTTCTTATTTCTTTGGACTAACATAAATATTGAGTGTGGCAACATTAAAAAAGTCATTCCGGAAAATGGTACCATAAATACTCCTATCAGTACGACAATTATATATGCCCAAATGAAGTTTTTGGGTATTTGTCCGTGTACATTTTCAACATAATTGACTAATATTCCAATAGGAATTAATAATAGTCCAAAATAAAAAAACCAAAATGCTGCAAAATTTTCATAGTTCATTTGTCCACTTAGAAGTGGTGATTCAAGAAGTCCCTCGCTTATTTTGAAAAAGAACTTATTTGCAAATCCTATAAATTGCCTGGCAAATACAATTGGTGAAATTCCAAAAAGGGAATGAATAATCCCAAATAAAATCAAAATCTTTCCGTTGGTTACTCTCATAATTTATTCTTTTTAGGCAGTATGTTTTAATGACGCACAACGGTTAGTATATGGCAAGTAGGGCAGTAGAAAGCAATAAACTTTCAAGTTTGCACTGAGCCAAAGCGTTGTATTTTGTTTTTAATTTATTCATTCTTAAAAGCCAAATCAACGATTTGGCGGTGTTTGTAATTAGTACTGAACTTTCGTAAACCACACGAACGCTTAGTTGTTATGTGCTTTTTTTTTATTTGTCCAACTTAGCATTTCTTCTAAAGCAATTCCTAAGTTACCCATTTGGCAATGTTGGTCAGCATGTTCAGATTTTGTAAATATCCTTTCGGTAACTGAGGCAGCATTTGTCAATGCTTCTTTTTGTTTTTTCAATAGATTAACTGGTTGAAACGCATCATTTTCGCCTGTTAGAAGTAGCACATCTTGGTCAATTAAGTGACTATGGATATGTTCTTTGTTCATTCCCATCATCCACTCAACGGCATCAAAGGGTTCAGATTTGTTTTGAATAAATAGTGCGTTATTTATAGTGTGTTTAAGCGTTCCAATATTCATTTTTAATCGCACAAAAAAGTTTGTCAACTTTCTCTTTGTTAGAAACCATTTTGCTAATTTTTGATTGAATGAATTAGTCATTTCAAGCCAGTCATAAAGTGGGGGCATAGCAATTACCCTTTTGATTCGCTTTTCAAATGCAGCAGCTCTCATTATCCAATATCCCCCCATGGAAACACCTAAAGCAGTAACTTCATTTAGCTGAAAGTAGTCTAATACTACTTTAGTTGGTTTTTCATAATCATGGTCAAAATTTTGGTCGAACAATCTTCTGCTTCCTCCTTGACCAGGTCCTTCAAATGCGATAAAGTCATAACCATTTTCGGAAAAATAATCCCAAATGCAATAAAACTCTTCAATAAATGCATCAAAGCCCGGGATACCAATAATAGTGCCTTTAACTTCCTTCGTCTTAGAGGGGATTTTTATGGTTGACAAAAAGCTGCCATTGTACGGAACTTTGTGTCTTTCAAAATTCTGGTCTGCAAAGGCTTTATCAAATAACTCTATGAATTTTTTATAGGTAAGAATTTTTGTTTTATCATTTGGTTCGATTAAAAATTCACTTGCTCTTAAATATGTAGCAGCATTTTTCAAACGTCCTTCTTGAATTGCATCTTCTGAAGCTTTTTTGAACTCGTTGATATAATCGTCAAACGTCTTGATTTTTGAGCCAATTGTTTGAACGTCTTCTTTTCGTGCGTATCCAAGCGAATACCACCTATTCAACTGGTAGTTAAGAAACTTATTCTTGTGGAATTTATGGTAACCTATGGGTAATTTCATTTTGAGTTTCTATTAATTGCACATAACGGTTGGGTTATGCGTAGTTTGGGATTTTAAAACTATTAATTTTGATTAATGCTATAATATTTAATATTAGTATGTTACCCAAATTACGTATAACCTTTGTTATAGGGCGTTTCGTTACTCTTATCAATCTTCATTTATTGTTTTCAACTGTTACATTCTCTCCTGTCACTAATATTGCTTGTTTATTGCTTATCGGGTAAAGTTTTAATTCAGAATTATACCTTTCTATTATTTTCTCCACCGTTTTCTTAAAAGGAAAATTAGTGTGATGTGGCAGCGGATAAAACTCAACAACATCCAATGCGGAAAACGTATTTAATTCAGTAGCTTTTTTGTGGTCGTCCATTCCTTTAACATATTCAATGTTTTTTGAAGTTATCATTGAGCCAGCAGATTCGCCGATGTATAGTTTACCCGAAAGAATTTGGTCAATTATTATCTTGTCTGCGCCCGATTTTCTTAACTCCTGAAGCAGGAAAAATGTGTTGCCACCTGTAATGTAAATGTAATCGTTTTTGGACAATTTTTCTGATATCTCTTTTGGTGTTGCTTTGGTTAATTCCAACTCATCAACTATTAATTCTAATTTTTCAAGTGCCTTTCTTCCTGCACCAACATAAAACTTTATTGATTCAGGAATGCTTGCTGTTGGAATAAATGTAACGGTTTTCCCTTTTATGTCTTCTTTTGCGAAATTTTCCAAAAGACAAGCTACATCCTTAAACGACGATGTTAAAAATAGTTTCTTCATTAGATTTATTTTTTAATATTTCTGCAAAATTAGTCTAACTCAAAGGCTGATAATTGTAAAAATCGGTCATTCTCGTTTTTATAAAGCTGTTTAGGAGAATTATCTGTATATTTTTTGATTTCTTTAATATAATGAGCTTGGTCTGTGTATTCTAATTCTGGATAAAGTTGACCTTTTACAATGTTTGGGTAAGATGCATTACAACGTACAATATTTAAAAGAGTTTTTAACGGAAAGCCGAATTGCTGGTTGAAATAGCGGTTAATTTGTCGCCTGCTCCAAGCAACTTTTTCGGATAATTCATTAACATTGTGATATTTCTCACTATAAATTAGATAAAAGAGTTTAAGTTTTCGATTATCAATTTCGGGTTGGTGATTCAAGATACTAACCATTAGTTTAGATAAATTATATGCAAATTTTTCAAATTCTGTACTTTTTGCTGAATCTATGTTCCAATAATCCTTTGGTAGTATAGTCATACTATTTAAAATCAATTTTATTCCAATTTTTAACAGGTATTCAGAAGCTATGATTTTGAAACGAACTGCTAAAAGTGTAGTTCCTTTTGTAACAGTTGTTTTAATGGGTTTTGTCCAAATTCCTGTTAAATAAATATTTTGCAATACATTGTTTTCAAAGTCAACCACCAAATCAAAGCAACCATCTGGAAGAATAGTGTATTCTACATCTTCTCCTGAATGTTCGTATCTCCAAAAATACTTAACAAAAGTAGTCAATATTCCATCTGTATGTATCTCAGTGTAATTCATTGCAAATATCCTGTTGTTTTGATGCACCTAACGTAAAAATGTTTTATCCTTTAGTTTGTCGAAGTTAACAAAAAAAGAGAATGCAGGTTTATCGACATTCCCCATAAGTTAACAACTCAGTTAATGCTTACCTCAACCCACCGTTCATGTTGGGCAGTTCCTGCCACACGAACGCTTAGTTGTTAGCAGTTGTTTTTAATTCTTGAACACCGTTTTCCTATCTTTTTTCAACTCATATTTATTGCCCTTTCCACTCAATTCATAGTGTTCATTGGCATACCAAATTCCTGATGCTGCTTTTTTCTCTTTTAAATCTATTTGTTTGCCACCGTTCAAATATATCTTAACCGTCCCTTGTGAATTATTAAAGGTCAAATTCAGTTTATCGCCGTCCTCATTTTTGGATTCTATCATTAGAATATTGTCTTGGTGTTCAAATACAATATTTCCGTCCTTTTTAAGTACAATATTGTTTCCTTTTCCGCTCAAATCGAAGTGATCGTTGGTATACCAAATTCCTGATGCAGATTTTTCTTCTTTAAGTTCAAGTTCTTTGCCATTGAAATAGATTATCACTATACCTTTGGTATTGTTGAATACCATATCAAGTTTATTGGCGTTTTTGTCTGTAAGGGATTTGTTGACGATATCGTCATTGTCAACCGATGTGATTTTATTTTGTTCCAAATTATTATTTTCCTGTTTTGTATTTTCCTTACAACTCAATATTAATAATGTCGCTAAAATTGTGAATGTTAAAAATAGTTTGTTCATTTTATTGTTTTTTAAATTAATAATTTTGTTCCATTTCTTTGATATTCGGATTCGTCTTTCGTTCAATTACCGCTAACGTAAAAATGTTTTATCCTTTAGTTTGTCGAAATTAACAAAAAAAGAGAATGAAGGTTTATCTACATTCTCCATAAACTAACAATTCTCTTAACACTTACCTCAACC
>JADGEF010000190.1 GCA_016744515.1 Marinifilaceae bacterium
AAGATACAACAAAATCAGGGCTTGCCGTGGTTGCATGCTATTTTTTTTACTTCTATAATGCACTAATTATTGGGTGCGAAACTTGAGTTACTAATAAAAAGAATATAACAAATATGAAATCTCCGAGATTAAAATTATTATGGAGAAGATAAAAAATAAATAAGAAAATTGAAATTATGGTAAAGCTGATTGTTCCAGCTGTAACGGTTATTTTCTTAAATTTAATCGGTGTATTAAATCCTGACTTAATTTCGTTAAGTTCTTTATCTTCATTGGATATCAACAAGTGCCAACAAGCGACAAAATATAAGCTTACCATAGGAATAAGTAAAATTTGGATATTGATGTGAGCAAAAGCATAGAAAAAATCTTCTTTTACTACAAATGGTGACATTGGAGTGTTATACTTATTAAAGAATACATGTAGAATCCAAAATGATAGAAAGGCGTTAATGCCTAGAAATAAAGATATAATACTTAAAATTGTTGATGGCAAATTTTGCATAACAGTATATTTCCGTGAATAAAATATTAAAATTACAAAACTTGCAGTCCTGATTGCCAATAAGGCCAGAATAAATTCAATGATTTATAGGGCTGAGTATTTCTTTTTTATACCTATAAAGCTCCATTAACTCATCCCAAATTCTCCTCATGTTTGCATCTCATCATTCTCCGTTGTTCACCTTAATTTTAAAAAAATAAAGGTTCACAACTCCGTAAGATTTCACCTGCAACGTGGTAGACTTCGTGCTGAGCGCAAGTAAGCTTTACTTCCTACAACACTATCGTGTTTCCGGAAATAAAGCACTTGGCAAGAGGTGGTTTCACCCCCTCGTTGCATCTCCCCCGATAGAACTGTTCCAGTTCTTTTTCAGCGAAACTTAGTTTCGCTTATAAATAAGTAATTGGAAAATAAAGCGAATAATTTTCCAGATTACCGATAAGACTGTGCCAATTAACTGTCCTGATAAACTGAACGCTTCATTTAAAAAATTGAAGAATCCTTGTGTGTTATCTCCAAAGAGCCATTGTAGAATTTTCTTAAAAAATACCACTGTCATAACGATGATTAATAATTGTATAATCATGATTGTAGATTTTAGTTGCTAGCTCTTCGTTTTAGTTTGCGATTCTTAAACCATGGGGTGGTTCTCTTTAAAAATATGGGTTTCATATTGGAGTGGATTAAGATTGCTTCTTTAGAAGACATCGTCCTGATCTCCTCAGGTCGAAGAAGAGGAATACCCATTTCACGACTTCGATTAGATGAAGAGGTATCACCATTGAAGCCTTGTTCACTAAACGAAACGGTTTGTGTTCCAAGCGTACGAGATAATTTTTCGCACATTTCAATACTAAGTCCTGGGTAATACAATCTACTCGCACATCCTCCGTTCATAATTACGGAAGCGTCTGCCTGACCATAAATTTTAACAAGTTGTTCGTAATCTTGAAGTACGATAACAACCACACATTTCCTTTTCCTCAAAGTTGTCATAAGCGTAGAGAAGTGGGGGATTCTCCCTCCATTTCCGAACTCATCCAGATAAAAATAAAATAGGCAAATATGTTTGTCCTCTAATTGGTAATATCATGCTGAAATTGAACAACTGAGTGTATAAAACAGAGGTTATGAATTTATAGTTAGATATCTCATTTTCTGGAATGATTACAAATAAGGCTATTGGCTTTTTCCGCATCTTCTCAAACTCGATGGTATTCTCCGAAGTAATCAGATCTATTTCGGGATCAGAAAAAACCATCATTGTCGTTTTAGCAGTTGATAAAATCGAGTTTATCAATTTACTCTCCTGAGAAAGGAACGCTTTATAGGAATCAAAACTTCTTTCGCTGAGATGTTCGGACATGATGCGATTTACTTCATCCTGATTGTGTCCAAATTGGTTAAGTAAACGATAAAGCTCCCCCATAGTTTGCCTTGCAGTTGGCAAAGCTTTCACCGCCTGAATCAACAAATTCAAAATATGTTTCGCCGAGTCATTCCAAAAAGAATCCTGATTTCCGGAAGAAGAATCAAAAGCGGAATCAACAATTAATTCTGCCATTTTTCGGGCATCTGTTTGAGTTTCGCAACGCAAGAGAGGGTTGAATTTGTCGGAATTTTCAACATCTGTGAAATTCAAAACCATTACGGTGTAACCCTGCTTTAAAAGATAGCCTCTGCAAAGCTGTAACAGCTCGCCCGATGGGTCAGTTATGACCAAGGAACAATTCTTAGAATTAAGAACATTAGGCGCAATCAGGCGAGTTGTTTTACCTGCACCTGTATTTGCAATGATGGCTAGATGAGTACATGAATGCTTTAAACTTATTCTGTTCACGCCATCAATCACTAAACCTTTATTCCAACTGTTTAGTAGGCTTAGGCGTTCCCAATAGCCCATGAATTTAGCATTCCCGTGTATTTTTTGACTCTTAAATCCCAAGAGCCAAACTATTATTTTCCAAAGCATAAGTTTTAATTTTAAGGTTATCGTTCCAGTTCCTGCTCTTTGGATTTCTTATCCAGAATGCGCTTAAGCTCATCCATTCGTCTGTCGCCTTTTTCGAGATGTGTAAGTTGTTTATCTGAAAGATTAAGCGTTGTGAATCGGTATTTCCGATTATTATAGAGCAAGCCTTTTGTTTTATTTCTGTATTTGTAGAGATTGAATCTTTCGTTAATAAGTCTCTGATAGAAATCATCACGACTTTCTGATTTTTCGAAACACTCGTGAATCAGAGAACTCACGGTTTCTTTATCACTTCTTTTCCCTGTTCGCTTCTTAATCTGATATTCTGCATCAGAAACTTTCATCTGTTCTTGTTCCTGTACTTTGTCTTTTTGCCATTTATTCAGGTAAACAATACTTCCCAGTTCGGGATATCGTTCTTGCTGATATTTCTCAAGATCGAGCCTAACTTGTTTAAAATCTTGTTTGCTCAGGCGGAGAGCTTTTGAGTCTCGATATTCTGTCCCAGAGAAGCAAAAGTGAATATGAATATTTTCGTTTTCTACATGTGGCTTTGCCAGACATAAAGCTTTATCTCCTCGCAGTTCAATAAACTTCTGTGCTATATCTTCGAGAATTTCAACACTTAATTTATCCTTATCCTCAGGACTATATGAAACTACTTCGTGATACAAAACAATTCCGCCTTTTCTCTTCTTTCTAAAAGAATCATTAGCAATGAATTCTTTAATCACTTCATCGGTATCTGTCGAGCGTAGGTTGTGATGGATAGTAAAGGTTTTATCTTCCTGAACACGCCCCTTATCGCTCATGATATATTCAATGAGAAATTGATATTTCTGTGCGGAATAAGTTTTAGTTTTTATGATCATTGGGTGAGTTGTTAAGTACTTGTTTTAGCTCATGAATATATTCTGGTTTTCGTTTAAGCAGTTGACGTAAAAATTCATTCAAAGGCAAAGGTTGGCGCAAGGCGTAACTCATTTTATCTTCCAGTTCATTTATTTTTTCTCTGAGCTCTTTTTGATTATCAGGGGTAAAACCAAATTGGTGAACATGCCTCAGTAGCTGATTTATCTGGTTCCCAATTCTTCTAATGCCAATCTCAATATCTTTCACCCTATTATTTTCTAATAACAGATATTCTCCTTTCAGATAGGCAAGTGCCGACTTACGAATAAATGTTCCAAGTTTTAAACCATGATTTTCGGCTTGTTGTGTAAGTAATTCTAAATCTATGGCGTTCAAATAGATTTCTTGACGAGAATTACTCGCTCTAAACTTCTGTAATCGTTCTTTATTTTGCTGTTTTCGGAATTCTTCTGTTGCAGTTTCTATCTGTTCAGGACTACCGTTATCAAGAAGTCCTCGTGACCGCAAAAAATCAAATAGCTGTTTATTGTGTTTCATCTGATATTGGTTTTAGGAAAATTAGGAAGGAGGTTTATCGCTCCAAATTCTGCTCTTTGTCTTTTTTATCCTCGATATCTCGGAGTTCTTGATTTCGCTTAATCATTGAGGCTAGTTCGGGACAGTGTTCAGAGATGCGTTTTTCGCCACAATAGGCATCTCTTTCCAGAGGTAGGTTGAAGGGGGGACACCGAACATCTTCAAGTTCCTTTAAGCTAAAATATCCCCACTCTTTTTCGAGCAAATCAACATAGCCGAAGAAAATATCATCCTCTAACAGCTCCGTGCAATACCACGTACCAGAACCATAAGGGTTGAATATCTTAACTGCTACAATTGGATCGATTTCAGATTCTTGGCTACCTATCTGTTGAAATCTTGTTCTGATTTCGTTGGTTATAAGTTTCATGTGAAAAAAAATAAAGGTTAAAAGAGGAGATGCGTTATACCATACAACTCTCTTGTGCTCATAATTTTTATATCTAGGGCGTTACCCAAAGGGTCGGGCTTTATGCTATATCTTTTTCGTTCCTCAAAAGGATACCGCTTCTATCCCTAACGCTCAGGAGTTCTGTCATCTCTACTTTTCTTTGATTCGATATACAAAAGCTCTCTTGCTCGTTTTTGTTCCCTTAGGCGTACGCCATCCTGAAAGCCAGTTTTTGCTCCCAAATTAAAATCTGCTTTAGCAGAGGGATTCAGTAATGAGTAATAGGGATTGATCTTTTTTAAATTGAGATCTTCGCCTCTTATGGCTATATCCATACCTTTACGGAATCCTACTGCATAAACATTGGGGTCATGTGGTATTTGGCATTTCGGCTTCATCTTTCGACCTCCAAGTCTCTATCTTTGGTTTTATCGATCTGGTTTAGCTCATCCATACGAGTTTTCTGATTTAATCTTGATCGTCCATAAAAGTATCCTTTTGAGAAACCCATTGAATAATCTGCTTTGGGGCTATTACCCAAAACCTCCTTTATTTGCTTAGTTAGGTCATCAACAGTATCTAGTTCAGCAAAAAAGAACCCCAGATTGAATCCCAATGTCATTAAGTTAAGACTTAAGGTTGTGAATATCAGTAATATATCTTGATACTTTGCGATATTTTCAGTATCTTTATATATGTATCAATATAAAA
>JADGEF010000191.1 GCA_016744515.1 Marinifilaceae bacterium
ACTTCGATTTGGCTGGCAATGACATTTTATTTTTAACGTTTAAAATTAATAAAATGACTAAAGTTTTAATTGCAACCGATAAACCTTTTGCTCCTGCTGCTGTAAACGCGATTCGCGAAGTAGTTGAAGGTGCAGGGTATGAACTAGCTTTGCTAGAGTCATACACAGATAAGGCTGAGTTAATCGCAGCTGTTGCTGATGTTGAAGGAATGATTATTCGTTCTGACAAAGCTACCCGCGAGGTGCTTGAAGCAGCTAAAAACCTAAAAGTAATTGTACGTGCTGGTGCAGGATACGATAATATCGATCTTGAAGCTTGTACTGAAAAAGGTATTGTGGCCATGAATACGCCTGGTCAAAACTCGAATGCTGTAGCTGAGCTAGTATTAGGAATGATGGTTTTCTTTGCTCGTAAAGCTTATAACGGAAAAGCTGGTGTTGAGTTAAAAGGTAAGAATATTGGTATACATGCTTATGGTAACGTAGGTAAACTTGTTGCTAATATTGCTAAAGGTTTCGGAATGACAGTTTATGCATTCGATCCTTTTGTAGCCAAAGAAGCTATCGAAGCTGATGGAGTTAAGGCAGTAGACACAGTAGAAGAGCTTTATAGTACTTGTCACTATGTTTCGTTGCATATTCCTGCCAACGATAAAACTAAAAAATCAATTAATTACGATTTGTTGAACAAGATGCCTGAGGGTGGTATCCTTGTTAACACGGCTCGTAAAGAAGTGATTGACGAAGAAGGTATGTTGAAACTTATGGAAGATCGTAAAGATTTTTCTTATATATCTGACATCGCACCTGACTGTAAAGATGAATTTGCTGCTAAATATGAAGGTCGCTTTTTCTTTACTCCTAAGAAAATGGGAGCACAAACTGCTGAAGCAAACATTAATGCTGGTATCGCCGGAGCTAATCAGATTGTGAACCTTATCGAAAAAGGAGACGAAACATTTAGAGTGAATAAATAATCTATTAGGATGTTTGTTATTTTGTGAATTTGGGGTTTGGTGTATGCTAAATAATGTTTGTGAAATTGTAACTTAGGAGAACTTTAATTATTTATCTTATAGTTATGACATTATTCGATTTTGAGAATTTAAATCTTTATAAAAAGTCTTTAGATTTTATAACAATTGCATATAAACAGACACGTAAGTTTCCAAAAGAGGAACTGTATTGTTTAACTAGTCAGTATAGAAGGGCTGCAAACTCAATTGCTTTAAATATAGGAGAGGGATACGGTGAAACCATTCCCTTGAGTTTGCGTTATTTAAGAATAACTAAAGGTTCTATACGGGAGTGTGTTGTTTGCGTTACAGTTGCTTATAGAGAGGGATATATTAATTCTGATGAGTATTCAAAATCAAGAGAGTTACTTGTAGATTTATCGAAAATGTCGGTAGGTTATAAAAAGTATCTTGAAAAGAAACTTAAGCAGAAATGATTTAGATATTCATTACGTCTAGTACCTTATATACAAAATAACAAATACACAAAATAACAAATACACAATAATACAACAACATGGCAATTGTAAAACCATTTAGAGGCTTACGCCCAACAAAAGATATCGCTAAAGATTTAGCATGTTTACCATATGACGTAATGAATTCAGAAGAAGCTGCACAGATGGCTGAAGGTAAAGATTGTTCTTTACTTCACATTACTCGTGCAGAGATCGACTGTCCTGCTGGAACAGACGTTCATTCTAACGAAGTTTACGAAAAATCAGTATCAAACCTTAAGCTATGGCAAGAAAAAGGTTGGTTAAAGCAAGATTCAGAAGCTAAATTCTATATCTACGCTCAAACTATGGACGGACGTACTCAGTACGGTATCGTTGCAAATGCTGCTTGTGAAGACTACAAAACTGGTGTAATCAAGAAGCATGAGTTAACTCGTCCAGACAAAGAGGAAGATCGTATGATTTTAACTCGTTACACTGAGGCTAACCTAGAGCCAGTATTCTTTTCATACAAAGCTGTTCCAGAGATTGACGCTATTGTAGCGAACATCGTAAAGAATGAAAAAGCTGAGTACGATTTTGTTGCTGAAGACGGATTCGGTCATCATTTTTGGCCTGTAAACGATGCAGCTATTAACAAAGAGTTGGAAGAGTTATTTGCATCTAAAGTTCCTTCTACTTACGTCGCTGACGGTCACCATAGAACAGCTGCTGCTGCTCGTATTGGTGATGAGTTTGCTGCTAAGAACCCAAATCACACAGGTGACGAAGAGTACAACTATTTTATGGCTGTTCACTTCCCAGATGATCAATTGGCAATTATCGATTACAATCGTGTAGCTAAAGATCTTAATGGAATGACTGAAGTTGAATTCCTAGCTAAATTGGAAGAGACTTTCATTGTTGAGTGCATGGGTGAAGAGATTTACAAGCCAGCTAAACTTCATGAGTTCTCTGTATATTTAGATAACAAATGGTACAAGTTAAACGCTAAAGAAGGTACTTACGACGATAAGGACCCTATTGGTGTATTGGACGTAACAATCCTTTCGAGCCATGTATTGGATAACCTATTAGGCGTTAAAGATCTTCGTACAACGACTCGTGTTGAGTTCATCGGTGGTATTCGTGGATTAGGTGAGTTGAAGAAACGTGTTGACAATGGTAGCATGAAAGTTGCTTTCGCATTATACGCAGTTTCTATGCAACAATTAATTGATATTGCCGATACAGGTAACATCATGCCTCCTAAAACAACTTGGTTTGAGCCTAAACTACGTTCAGGATTATTGATTCACAAATTGGATTAATTCCAATTTTATCATATTTTTTTTTGAAGGGAATGCCAATTGGCATTCCCTTTTTGCATCTCAATATTTTGGATAGATATAGTTTCAATTTTTTTCTATAAAAGAGAAATTCAATCAGCATTATTATTGAAAATAGAGTAATTTAAAGGGATTAAATCAATAAACTTAAGCTATGTCAGAATTTATAAATAATAATGAGGCTCGAATAAACTCACTTTACGATTTTTGTTACCGATTAACGATTGGTGAGAAGGGTAGTGCCTTAATAAAAGAACATCAAGCTGCTATAAATGATTTAACAGCCAATGATATCATTCTTGTTGTTCATCGACTTGTTGAAGCCGATTTGCCAATGGGTGATTTGAAAATAGGGATTAATAAAGCATTGAATGCTTTTCACAAGCAAATATTAGCTCAAGTCCCTATTGTGTTACCCGAAGATCATTTTTTGGTTTATCTGAAAAAGGAAAATAGAGAACTTGAGAGACGATTGCAAAATCTAAAATCGTGGGTTAAGGATTTTAATAACGAAAATCTTGATGTTGCGAAAGTTGCTGAGCATTTAAGGATAGGTGTTGAAGATCTGATGCAAATGGAAAAGCATTATGTCAGAAAAGAGAACATCCTTTTCCCTTATTTTGAAAAGGAATATCCTCAATACAAATGCCTCGGTGTTATGTGGTCTATTCACGATGATATCAGGAAAAGACAGAAGGCTCTGTTAATGGCTCTTTTAGAAGTTAATTTGGATAAGAAGCATATTAATAAGTTACTTGGTGACTTATTTTTCGATATGTATGCCATTATTTTTAGAGAGGAATATCTTTTGTTCCCTATAGCTTTTAATGCTATAAACCAAGATGCATGGGATGATATGTTGCAGCAAAGTGAAGAATTAGGCTATGCTTATATTCAAGCCCCAAAACTTAAAAAAGAAAAGATGTTGAAAGCTGATAAATCATTTGAATCTGACTTTTTGAGTGACAACAAATTGGAAAATACGCTTCTTAATTTCGACACGGGTTTAATGACCTTAAAACAAGCCATTTTGTTGTTGAACAATCTTCCTGTAGATATTACGATGATTGATGAGAACGATAAGGTTTGCTTCTTTTCTAATCCTAAAGAACGTTTCTTCCCACGATCTAAGGCAATTATTGGACGTACGGTACAGAATTGTCATCCACCAGAGAGTGTACATGTTGTTGAGGAATTGGTACAAGCATTTAAGGATGGAAGTAAGGACAATGAACCTTTCTGGATAGAAATGAAAGGCCGCTTTATTCTAATTCAATACTTTGCATTAAGAGATGAGCAAGGTATTTATAAAGGCTGTATAGAGGTTAGTCAGGATTTAACAGATATACGTAAGCTGAGCGGTGAAAAACGTTTGATGTAGTTTGAATACGTATTTTGGAATAAGATGGCTGATCAGGTGTTTCATCTTATTTCATTATATTTACTAATCCAAAATTTAAAGACCCATCCATGAAATTTGACTATTGCACAGATGAAATGATTCTCAAAGTTTATCCAACTGCGAGTGCATGTTTTGAGGAAGCCTTTTCTTTGATGAAAAAGAATTTTTGGATTTTGGTTCTGATTGTTTTTATGAGATGGGCAATTGAAGCTCCAATTTGGTTTATGGGACTGGGAGGGCGATCGTCAGATACTTATCAACTTACATTTAGTATTTTTGAGCTGATAGAAATAAGCTATTATTTTGCTGTGGGGGCAGTCTTTAGTTATGGAATAGCATTGGTGTTTTTAAAAACGGTGCGAAAAGAAACGCTTGTTTTTGAGGATGTTTTATTAGGCTTTAAAAATTATTCAAGAGTCGTTTTGAGTAATTTAGTAACTGTTCTGATAATTGTATTAGGATTTTTCTTAGTTATACCCGGTATATTTTTTGCTTGCCGACTGATTTTTGTTCCTTACCTTATTATGGATAAAAAGCATGGTGTAGTTAAATCTATTAAGCTTAGTTATTACATGACCAAAGGTTATTTCTGGACTATTTTTAGTATGGCTATACTCTCCTTTGGTATTATTATTTTGGGTTTAGTTTTACTAGGCTTTGGCATTTTAATCTCATTTGTATGGATTAATGCTGCTTTTGCAGTCCTCTACAATGCAGCCGAAGATCTTCACTATATAGATGCCTGTAAAGAAGTGGGGCTAGTTCCTGAGGAGAAAGAAGAAGTTTAAGCTTTCTTTGTCCATTATTC
>JADGEF010000047.1 GCA_016744515.1 Marinifilaceae bacterium
CTAAGCAGAATTCAAATCATTGAAATTTATATACTTTCAAAACCCGAGGGATTTCTCTCGGGTTTTTATATTTTTGATTAAGTAAGTTTTAAAGCAATTATTCTCACTCAACTTAATTCCATCTTTTGAAAAAATCTTTATTATATCTGCTAATTCTATGTTTGCTTATTCCTTCCTTGTCGTTTGCGCAAGAAAGAAATAGTCAATTAGCATATCGATATTATAGAGACAAAGAATACAAAGCTGCTTCAAGTATCTTCAATGAGCTATACCAAACAACCAAATCAAAAACTTATTTTACCTACTACATCACTTGTTTATTAAAGTTGGAAGATTATTCAAAGGCTGAAAAATCTGTAAAAAGAGAGATTCGCAGGTATCCTAATGATAGACTTTTTCAAGTTGAGTTAGGCTATATTTATAAAACTTCGGGAGATGCAGATAAAGCGAATAAACAATACAGAAAAACCATTTCGAATATTATTCCAAACAAACGAGAATATATTACAGTGGCTAATGCTTTAAGAGGGAAAAGAGAATTTGAACTTGCCATAGAAACATATAAAAAAGGCCGCCTAGCTTTAAAACAAGGCCATTTATTTCATTTCGAGATTGCTAACATCTTTATGTCTCAACGCAATTTCAAACTCATGGTTGATGAATATCTGAAGGCATTAAAAGTTACTCCTGAAAAGCTCCCACAAATTCAAGGTCAGTTACAATCGGCTCTTTCGCAAAATATTAATTCTGATTTAAATCAAATCCTTAAATCGAAACTACTAATACAAGTTCAAACTAGCAAGAATAACCTAATATACAAAGAGCTACTATTATGGTATTATACACAGAAAAAGCAATTTGAGCTTGCCTTTTCGCTTGCCCAATCCATAGATTTCATCAAAAATAATGATGGTGAAAAATTAATGCAACTTGCGAAAACTGCTAGCATTAATAAGAGTTACCATATAGCTCAAAAGTGTTACGCACTGATTGTAGCTAAAGGTACTAAATCAAAATATTACAGTATTGCTCTAATAGGAAATTTAGAAAACAAGCATCAATCACTAGAAGCAAAATTTGACACTAAACCTGAAAATTGGGAAAATCTTTATAAAGATTACTCATCCTATTTTGAGAACTTAAAAAGCATGAATCAGTCGATTAAAACATTGATTCGATATGCCCACTTGAGTGCTTTTAAACTAGGCAAAATTAACAAGACAAAACTTGTACTTCAAGCAGCTTTAGAGAATAGAAACATAAGACATAGCGATAAAGCCAGCATCAAATTAGAGCTTGCTGATATAAATTTACTTGATAATAAAAAATGGGATGCTATATTACTCTATTCTCAAATTGAACAGAAAAATAAAAACAATCCGATTGGATATGAAGCAAAATTAAAAAAAGCCAAGGTATCTTATTATTTAGGAGAGTTTGATTGGGCAAAAGCACAATTAGATGCTTTAAAGGGCAGTACATCAAAGCTTATTGCTAACGATGCTCTCGATTTATCTCAATTAATTTCTGACAACACAACACTAGATTCTACATACTCAGCAATGACATATTTTGCTGAAGCTGACTTCCTAATTTTCCAAAATAAAACTGATTCTGCTAAAATCAAACTAGATGGGTTTTTCAAAGCTTTTCCGGGTCATAGCTTAAGTGACGAAGTACATTATAGGATTTATGAAATTTACAATTCACAACAACTCTACAAAGAAGCTATTGATGAGTTGGGAATCATTATAAAGGAACACCCTTACGAAAACTTAGCTGCAAAAGCTCTTTACACACAAGCCTTATTATTTGAATCTCAAAATAGAATAAATGAGAGTGGCGACAACTATAAAAAAATAATTGTAGATTACCCAGAGAGTATCTACTCTGTTGAAGCACGTGAAAAGTACACAAATATCAGAAATAAGCACAACAACTAATATCAGATTATATAAATTAATTTACAATGATTATTTACAACACGAGTTACATTCTACATAGCACAATTGAACAGGATTTTTGCGAATGGATGAAAGAACAATTCATTCCACTAATTAAAGAAACTGGGACATTTACACAGAATTATTTTTGTAAAGTAATGGTACAACAAGAAGATGGCAGTCAAACCTATTCTTTACAACTATTCTTTAAAAACAAAGCTCAATTTGACAAATACAATCAAGATTTTGAGCCTCGATGCAAAGCTATTTTTGTAGCCAAATATCAAACCAATATCATGGCTTTTTCATCAACTATGTTTGAGCATGGCACAAATCATTAAGGATTATCACGACTCAATAACTATAATGCTATTTTACTACAACTATAACGAAAGTTTAAACACTGATTAAATATGATTTTTAAAAGATCAAAATCTGCGTCTGAATATTTGTTGTAGTGTATAACATTTGACTCGTGATAACCACTATTAGATCACAGACTAATTCAAAATTATAATTTTGAAGAAACAAACCAAGGCATATATCTTCGCACTAACGGCCATACTATCATGGTCGACAGTGGCGACTGCTTTTAAAATAGCACTCGCAGGAATGGATTACATTCATCTCTTAGCTATCTCTTCAAGTGTTGCTGCCTTGTTTTTTGCCTTGCTACTATTATTTAAAGGTGATTTAAAAATTGCTATTGCAAGGCCTAAATCGGAACTCTTGCATTCTGCTTTTCTTGGCTTCCTCAACCCATTTCTTTACTACTTTATTCTGCTAAAAGCTTACTCCTTGTTATCGGCCCAATTAGCTCTTAGCTTAAATTACATTTGGCCTATCACCCTCGTTTTACTTTCCATTCCTCTCCTAAAACAAAGAATAGGTTTAAAAAGTATTGCATGTATTCTGCTCAGTTTTATTGGTGTCATTATCATCGCAAATAAAGGTTCAATATCAAATATCGAATCACCAAATTCATGGGGAATTATATTAGCATTGGGAAGCTCAATCATCTGGGCTATATTTTGGATTTATAACACGAAAGACACTCGCAAAAATCTCAACAAGTTATTTCTAAATTTTCTTTTTGGTGCCACCTACAGTATCATTGCTTTAATTATACTCGATCAATTCAGGTTCCCTGATATTAAAAGTTTAGGTGCTGCCATTTATATCGGACTAGTTGAATGTGGCATAGCTTATATTTATTGGCTGAAAGCCATGAAGTTATCTGAAAGCACCGATAAAATTGGGAATTTAGTCTTTTTAAGTCCTTTCATTTCCCTTTTTCTGATTCACCTTTTTATCGGAGAAACTATATATCTTAGCACATGGATAGGCCTCTCAATTATTGTAACTGGCATTATTCTTCAAAAAGTCACAATTAAAAAACGATAGGTTTGAACAAGGATAGAATCATAATGGGAATAGACCCTGGAACAAACTGTATGGGATATGCCTTACTTAAAGTCGTTGGAAAAAAACCCGTGATATTAATATCGGGAATCTTAGATCTAAAAAAGCTTGGTGATCCTTATCTAAAATTACAGCGAATTTTCAGACGAACTCTTCAAGTTATAGATGAGTATCAACCCGATGAGCTGGCAATTGAATCACAATTTTTTGGTAAGAACGTTCAATCAATGCTAAAACTTGGGCGTGCTCAGGGGGTTTGTATTGCTGCCGCTCTACAAAGAGATATTCCGATTTGCGAATATGCTCCTAAAAAAATAAAATTAGCTATAACAGGCACGGGAACTGCATCGAAAGAACAAATGGCAACCATTATGGATCGCTATTTTAATATCCCAAACTTCCCAACCAATTCTGATGAAACCGATGCAATAGCTATTGCTCTTTGTCATTTCTTTCAATCCAATCCTCTATTAGGATCTAAAAAATCAAATTCATGGTCAGACTTTATAAAGAAAAATCCTGATAGGGTTAAGTAACATTAAAATTGGGCAAAAAGAATAGCCGCACAATGGCGGCTACATATATCTTAACTCAAATCGATTTCTCTATTTGAAATTTGCTCTAATTTTTGTTGCTATTTCAGCCAATTCTTCTTGAGATGGACTTAATTTTGGATTTGAGAAGTCTAAATCACCGAGCGCTTTCAAAGGTACCAAGTGAATATGTGTATGTGGCACTTCAAGACCGATAACAGCAACACCAATTCGCTTACATTCAACCGATTTCTCTACAGCCTTAGCCACACGTTTAGCAAAAACATTCAATCCTGCTAAAACCTCATCTTCTAAATCAAAAATATAGTTAACTTCTGCCTTTGGAATCACAAGTGTGTGTCCCATTGCTAATGGACTTATATCTAAAAAGGCAAAATACTTATCGTCTTCTGCAATCTTATGGCAAGGAATCTCACCATTTATAATCTTTGTGAATATTGTTGACATAACTTTATTTTTTAAAGAAACACTCTTCTAAACAATAATAGCTTTTTACATCGAAATATCAATAATCTCAAATGGAATAACACCATTAGGAACCGTAATTTCAACAAGGTCGCCAACAACCTTACCAATTAATCCTTTAGCAATTGGTGTATTAATCGACAACTTTCCTTGCTTAAAATCAGCTTCTGTTTCAGAGACCAAAGTATAAGTCATAACAGCACCATTCTTAGTGTTCTTAATCGTTACTTTATTCAACATCTGAACTTTTGAAGTATCAATTTTACTCTCATCAATAATTCGGCTATTGATAACAATCTCTTTCAATTGTGAAATTTTAGCTTCAAGTAATCCTTGTGCTTCTTTTGCAGCATCGTACTCTGCATTCTCGGATAAATCACCCTTATCAATTGCTTCTCCAATTTGTCTTGAAATTTCTGGGCGCTCAACGGTCTGCAGATGCTCTAATTCTGCGGTTAATTTTTTTAAACCTTCTGCGGTTATGTATGAATATTTAGACATAAATCCTCCTATTTTTTTTCTCTCGTTTATTTAATTTTCTTTTTTTTATTATACCGAACAACTAATTTATTGCTCATTTGATATAAAAACAAAAAGAATCCCACCACTGCGGAACTCTTTCAGGTGCAAATATATACATTTTAACTTAATGCACCTATAATATAATGATTTGGCACTGATATAAAAGTAGTAAAAAACTTAATTAAATGTACTTTCTATCTAAAATCTCCTTGGATATAATGGCCTGTTTCCAATCAAATTCAATATCATCACCATCCTCTGCCTCATCAATTTCTTCTATCTCCATTACTAAAGGAGCATTATGTTTTACTGATTCTATTTTTATTTCCTTCCTTGGTAAATCGACAATCTCCTCCTCTACAGTTTCTTCTTGCAGTACCTGATAAGGATATTGTTGCTGAGGCTCGAAAGTATCAGTTCCTAATAATGAATCAAAAATATTCTCTATACGAGTCGGCATTTCCTCCTCTTGTTGAATATCTGTATCAGCTTGAGGTTTATTTACAGGCTTTTTCTTTTTAAGAGCACCGAAAATAACAAATAAAGCCATTAATATGAGATAGAGTATATTTCCCCAATCACCGTCCATAGTTGAATTATTAATTCTTAAATTTATACCCGTCCAAAAAACCAACATTTATGAAATCGAGGCAATCAAATTTACATTTTTTTTTTCTATTCTTATTTACATTAATAGGTTTTTCTTCTTGTAGTAAGGATTCTACCAACATAAATGAGATTATTCCTTATACTCGAATTGATTTTAAAACTACCAGAACTTGGCATCCAGAATTAGAACAAATTGGAACTGGTATTTATTTTGATTCTGAAGGATTTTACTCTTCTGCTGGTTATAAAAATCATGGCATCTACATCATTAATACAGGCGATGGCTTCATTGCTATGGATGCAACGTGTACACATGATCCTAATATTGATGAACACATTGAAGTTAGCGAAGAAAACAACCTTATTGGTATTTGCCCAATCTGCAAGAGTGAATTCATCTTTTTAACTGGAGGTGCGGTTCATAAAGGGCCTGCAAAATATTCTTTGAGAAATTATAGAGTAATTTACAATCCAGAAACCAAAGAAATTCGAATTACAAATTAAATTCCTCACATCCTTACACTCCTACTTATACGCTAGAGTATCGTATCAACAAGCAAATCTAATTATTCAGAATAGCCAAAAACAATAGCTTAAAGGGAGGATTAAAAGGAAACCATTAAGTAAAGAACTAATCTTCACATACTAAAGGTAAATAAATCGAGACACAATACAAATCAATAAAATTTTCTAATTGCCATAGTTTTTATAAAAACACCTTGTAGTCTTTAATAATATTGCATATTTTCAGTTACTACTCTAACAAAATTCTAACTGAAAAACTATGAAAAAAGCATTATTACTACCTCTTTTGGGTCTTTTTCTGACTCCAATGGCTAGTTATGCCAGCGAAGCAGATCTGATCGTGCCAAATCTAAGGCAAGCTATCTTCAATGGGCTTGGCGGAATTAATGGCTGGGATCTACTTCTTTATGGTATTGTTGTCATCGTCTTGGGTCTTGTATTCGGATTGGTTCAATTTAATAGAATAAAGAAATTACCTGTACACCACTCCATGGCAAAGGTTTCTAACATTATTTACGAAACTTGTAAAACGTATTTATTACAACAGGGTAAATTCCTTATTATCTTGTTTGCAATTATTGGCGTTGCCATTTCATATTACTTCCTTGCCTTGGCACACATGTCTGTTCCTAAAACAATGCTTATTCTACTATGGACTGTACTTGGTATTTTAGGATCCTATGGTGTTGCTTGGTTTGGTATTCGCATTAACACCTATGCCAATAGTAGAACTTCATTTGCAGCCCTTAAAAAACTGCCTTTCGATGTGATGTCGATTCCTTTACGAGCAGGAATGAGTGTAGGTCTTCTTTTAATTTGTGTAGAGCTGATTATGATGATTGCCATTCTTCTATTTGTTCCTGGTGAAAGTGCTGGTGCATGTTTCATTGGTTTTGCAATTGGTGAATCTTTAGGGGCAGCTGCCTTAAGAATTGCAGGGGGTGTCTTTACTAAGATTGCTGACATTGGGGCTGACCTGATGAAAATTGTTTTCAAAATTGATGAAGATGATCCACGTAACCCAGGTGTAATTGCCGATTGTACGGGTGACAATGCTGGTGATAGTGTTGGTCCTACTGCTGATGGTTTTGAGACTTATGGGGTAACAGGTGTTGCGCTTATCACATTCATCATATTAATGTTTGGTGAAACAGGCATATTGCCTAATGTAGAGTTTGCATCTACTCTAATCGTTTGGATTTTTGCCATGCGTGTCTTAATGATTTTCACTTCTGTTTTCTCATATCTAATTAATCAAGCCATTGCGAAAGTACGCTTTGCAAAAAAAGAGCATTTTGATTTCGAATCTCCTTTAACTTCATTGGTATGGATTACTTCCATTATTTCAATCATTATAACCTATGCATTAAGCTATGTTTTAATTTACGATCTTCCTGAAGGTTTATGGTGGAAACTATCTTCAATTATTTCTTGTGGAACGCTTGCCGCAGCAGTTATCCCTGAATTTACGAAGGCTTTTACAAGTTCGAAATCTCGTCACGTACAAGAAGTTGTTACTGCTTCGCGTGAAGGGGGCGCTTCACTTACTATCCTATCGGGAATGGTAGCTGGTAATTTCTCTGCATTTTGGAAAGGTATAGTTATGATGGCTCTTATGGCTGTTGCTTTTTACACGGTTCAAGATCTAAGTTTATTTGGAGAGTATCCTGGTATTTTTGCCTTTGGTTTAGTTGCTTTTGGTTTCTTAGGCATGGGACCTGTTACCATTGCTGTTGACAGTTATGGTCCGGTAACCGATAACGCTCAATCTGTATTTGAACTTTCTCAAATTGAGAAAACCCCTAATATTAAAGAAGAAATTAATAGTGAGTTTGGTTTTGAGCCTAACTTTGAAACAGGAAAGCATAATCTAGAAGAAAACGATTCTGCCGGTAACACTTTTAAAGCAACTGCGAAACCTGTATTAATTGGAACAGCAGTTATTGGTGCAACAACCATGATTTTCGCTATTATTCTTTTACTTAAAAAGACAATTCTTTCTAATGGAGAATCTTTACTACAGATTGAACTCACTGATCCATCAGTTATTTTAGGTTTGATAACTGGTGGTGCTGTTATTTATTGGTTCTCTGGTGCATCAATGCAAGCAGTTACAACTGGTGCTTATCGTGCTGTTGAGTATATTAAGAAGAATATCGATCTCACCAAATCGGAAGCAGATATAGAAGATTCTAAGAATGTTGTGAAAATTTGTACTCAATACGCTCAAACAGGTATGTGGAATATATTCGCTGTTATTCTAAGTTTGACTTTGGCTTTTGCATTCTTTAGCCCTAACTTCTTTGTTTCTTATTTGATTTCAATTGCAATTTTCGGATTATTCCAAGCTATGTATATGGCAAATGCTGGTGGTGCATGGGATAATGCTAAAAAAGTAGTTGAGGTTGATCTTAAAGAGAAGAATACCCCTCTTCACGATGCAACTATTATTGGTGATACTGTTGGTGATCCATACAAAGACACCTCATCGGTAGCTCTAAATCCTGTCATTAAATTCTCTACCTTATTTGGTTTATTAGCTTCGGAAATTGCTATTGAACTTATTATTAAAGCTGACAAAACTGGAACAACTAACATTGCACCTTATATTGGTATTGTTTTCTTGGCAATTGGTTTATTCTTTGTTTACCGTTCGTTCTACGGTATGAGAATTAAGGTTGAATCGGAAGATAAATAATCGTTTTCTTTAAAAAATATGAAAGTCACTAGATTTTAATAATCTAGTGACTTTTGTATCTAAAAATTCATTCTCCATCTTCACTTATGCTATTTTGTCATGATTCCCCCGGCTTTTGATCCATTCCCCGCACTTTTTACTGCCGTATTGTCCTTTAGGGCAGTTCCCTCGGCTTTTTAGCATTTCCCCTCACTTTTGAATGGTTTTCCCGCACTCAGGAGTGATTTTCCCGCAGTTTGAGGCAATTCCCCTCACTTGCGTGACATTATATTGCACTTGGGAGTGATTTCCCTGAGCTTTTTGGCTTCTCCCCCAACTTGATAAGGGCAAACTCACACTTTTATTCAGATCAAACGCATTTAAAACTGATACTGCAATAAATCAAGCAGCAGAGCTGCGTCATATTTGTAGCTATAGGTAATTTCCTACATTTCTCCCCCGCTTGAGCAAAAAACATTAATATTTTTTGCTCAAGCGGGGGAGTTTTCAATAAATGATTTATGTACTACAAAAATTAAGGTGCTCTGCACCAAAAATATCAATGAAAACATTTTAAATGTGGAAGCCCTGCACTTTTATGAATGGTGGTATTTTTGCAAAAGGGATAGGAGCGAGAGAGACGCAAAATCTTGCGTCTCTTTGCCTTTTTTTTTCGGACAAAAAGCGAGTACGGATAGCCCGACCCGAAGGGTTTTGCCCAAAGAATTATTATTGAAAAAGCTGTGAGTTTGCTCTGTAGAGTTCTATCTTAAATATGAGCAATATGTTTTTTTACCTCGGTAGTAAAATGAATAAGGTAAATGAACTTATCATGATTTACCAGTAGGGTTTGATTGAAGTCTATTTAAAGAACTCCAATACCGTTTCTTTATCTTTTGCTAGTTGTTCCTTTAAAGCATCTATTCCTTTAAACATTTTCTCGTTTCGGATACGCTTATAAAAATGGATACTTATGCTCTTATAATAGATATTCTGATCGAAATCAAAAATATTGACTTCAATAGAACGATTATCCATTTGATGATTAACTGTAGGACGGAAACCAATGTTTAACATTCCAGTATACATTACTTCATCGATCTCAACTTTTACAGCGTAAACACCATCTTTTGGTACTAACTTATAACTCTCTTGAGGATCAATATTGGCTGTTGGAAAGCCAATTTCGTGCCCTAGCTTTTTGCCATCAACAACAATACCTTTTATGAAATAACGATGTCCTAAATATTTATTAGTCGTTTGAATATCGCCTTCAGCTAAAGCTTGCCTAATTTTTGTTGAACTGATATCGATAGCATCAACATTCAAAACTTCTAATTGTTCGATATTGAAATTTAACTTATCGGCGTAAACCTTAAGGTCTTTATAGGTTCCTTTTCGTTTATGACCAAATTTATGATCGTAGCCAACAACCAATGATTTCATTCCTATTTGCCCTACCAAAATTTTCTCAACAAAATCGGTATAGGAAAGTTTCGAAAACTCTTTTGTAAATGGATAAATAACCAAATGATCAACACCTGCGGCTTCGAGCAATTTCTTCTTCTCCTCAAGCGTGTTGATCAATCGTAACTCGTCATTATGCGTATTCAGCACCAAACGAGGATGTGGATAGAAAGTAAATATGACTGTTTCTCCATTTATATCCTTAGCCAACTCCTGAAGACGCTTAATTACCTTCTTGTGCCCAAGGTGCACCCCATCGAATGTTCCGATTGTAACAACTGGATTTATGGCAGAAAAATTATTTAAGTCAGTGTGAACTTTCATCGATCAATTAAAAATTAAAATCCCAATTTATATTGGGTACAAATATACGATATTACTCGTGTAGGAATTTCGAATAACAAAAGTAGAAAAATTTATAGAAGAAAGTAGCTCTTTATATGATTTACAAGGCTAGAACAAGTGATTCAGTAATCATAAGAAACCGACCTTGTTTAAAATCACTTTCCTTAAGTGTTTCTGTATACATACATCTTACAGAACCTCATTGGATAAAGGATTAATCCTGATAAAAATTAATATTTGTGAATTATTTCTTCCTTGTTATCTTTGCCAAGTTTGTATTACAATTAAAACCATTTTAATGATCTCATCAGGAAATTCAGATGTGGACTACCAAAGTCCCACAAAGAAAATCGTATTAGGGGTACAGTTTTTATTTGTTGCTTTTGGAGCAACAGTACTCGTTCCTCTTCTTGTCGGTATTGACCCGGCAGTAGCACTATTCACTGCAGGAGTCGGCACCCTTATCTTTCATTTGATAACAAAGGGTATGGTTCCTGTTTTTTTGGGCAGTAGTTTTGCATTTATTGCTCCTATTGTTGCAGCAACTGAGCTTTATGGTTTCGCTGGAACTCTCTCGGGACTTATTGCAGTTGGTGTTGTTTACGGTATTGTATCGGGTATTATTAAGGTTTGGGGTCTTCGGGTTATTGAGAAGATTTTCCCTGCTGTAGTTGTCGGGCCTGTTATCATGATTATTGGTCTTTCACTTGCTCCTGTTGCAGTAAACATGGCTAAAACTAATTGGACTATTGCTTCAGTAGTACTACTTACAGCGGTTTTGATTGTCGTATATGCAAAAGGAATAATGAAACTAATTCCTATTTTCTGTGGAATTATTGTTGGCTATTTTCTTTCAATTGCATTGGGTGCTGTCGATTTTACACCAATTAAAGAAGCTTCGTGGATTGCTTTACCTGAATTCGTAAGACCTGAATTCTCTTGGGGAGCTATTCTATATATGCTACCTGTAGCTGTTGCTCCAGTTATTGAGCACGTTGGTGATATGTATGCAATTGGTGGTGTTGCCAATAAAGAATTTGTTAAGAAACCAGGTTTGCACCGTACAATTTTAGGTGATGGTGTTGCAACTGCTTTCGCAGGATTCTTTGGTGGACCTCCAAATACAACTTACTCAGAAGTTACAGGAGCAATTGCTCTAACAAAAATAACAAACCCTGTTATTCTACGAATTGCTGCTATTACTGCAATTTGTTTCTCAGTTATTGGAAAAGTAAGTGCTTTCTTAAAGACTATTCCTCAAGCTGTTCTTGGTGGTATCATGCTTCTTCTTTTTGGTATGATTGCTAGTATTGGTATCAAAACCCTTATAGAAGCTAAAGCTGATTTTAGTAAGACAAGGAATCAGGTTATTATCTCAATAATTTTAACCGTTGGTATTGGTGGGGCTCAAATTTCATATGGAAATTTTTCTTTAGCTGGAATTGGCTTAGCCTCAGTAGTTGGTGTTATCTTAAACCTTATTTTACCTGATAAATCAAAAGCGATTAAAGGTAGTGAAGTCAAGTGATTCTTAACATAAATCATAAAACATAAAAAAGGGCGTGCATATGCACGCCCTTTTTTAATTACATGTGTTAGTCCTAACTAACAGCTTCGCCACTTAGTTCTTGTTTCTTTATAAATTGATCGATTATATGAGAAAGTTTAGGATAGCCTATCTCTTCTAAATCGTAATAAACACGAGTATTCGGCTTATCTATTTTTATAATTCGATTCAAATCTATTGGCGTTCCAATAATTACAGAATCACAATCGCAAGCACTTATTGTTGCTTCCAAATCTTTCAGTTGCTGATCAGAATATCCCATAGCAGGTAAAATATTACCAATGTTTGGGTAAGTCTCGTAGGTCTCTTTTAGTTTTCCGACCAAATATGGACGAGCATCAACCTCATCAGTAGCACCAAATTTACGAGCGGCTACTGTTCCAGCTCCTATCTTCATTTCACCATGTGTTAAAGTTGGTCCATCCTCTACAATTAGAACACGCTTACCTTTTATAATTTCAGGCTTATCTACCAATATTGGAGATGCTCCATCTACCACAATGGCTTTATCATTAACCTTTGCAATATTTTCACGTACCGTTTGAATACCTTCAGGCGATGCAGAATCCATCTTATTAATGACAACAACATCTGCCATACGAAGGTTCACTTCACCTGGATAGTAAGACAATTCAGCTCCTGCTCGGTGTGGATCGGCTACCGTAATAGTCAAATCTGGCTTATAAAATGAAAAATCATTATTCCCTCCATCCCATATAATCACATCACAACCTGCAGGATCGTTCTCTGCTGCACGAATAATAGCTTCATAATCGACACCTGCATAAATAATATTCCCTCGACTTACATGTGGTTCATACTCTTCCATCTCTTCGATGGTACACTTGTGCTTTTTAAGATCTTCTACAGTTGCAAAACGCTGTACTTTCTGTGCAACCAAATCGCCATAAGGCATTGGATGACGAATTGCAATAACTCTTAAGCCTCTTTCCATCAATTCTTCAATAACTTTACGAGATGTTTGTGATTTACCACAACCCGTACGAGTTGCTACTACAGCAATTACAGGCTTGTGACTTCTAATCATGGTATCATCTGGACCTAATAATTTAAAATTAGCTCCAGCAGCATTAACAATAGCACTCATATTCATCACTTTCTGATACGATACATCAGAATAAGAAAAGACACAATCATCAATTTCGTGCAAGTTAATCAGCTGTACTAATTCCTCTTCTGCAAAAATAGGAATACCATCAGGATAAAGCCCTCCAGCAAGTTCAGCAGGGTACTTACGTCCATCAATGTCAGGAATTTGAGCCGCAGTAAATGCTACTACTTTATAATCAGGATTGTTTCTGAAACAGGTGTTGAAGTTGTGAAAATCACGACCTGCAGCACCAATGATAATTACCTTTTTAATTGCCATGTTAAACCTCCATGTTTTAAAAGTTAATACTCATTCTTTTTTATCTTAAATAGAATCGGATGTTCTATCCTTATAAATTTATGCTTTTATTTGAAAAGGACGAAATTTAAAACCCTTACATTAAGTCTGTTGCTTAACAAGCAGATAAAACTTGACTTTTAATTTCAAATTCGATATTTTATATCTCCTAGCAATATGAAGCAATAAATAAACACAGTATTCATCAAACTTTAATCCTAAAGCTTATCTTCATATTAAATTAATATTGCTTTATGAATTTCTTAGCACACCTATATCTTTCTGGAGAATCTGAAAAAATAATGCTTGGTAACTTTATGGCTGACTATGTGAAAGGCAGAAAACATGAGAATTACAAAGCAGAAATTCAAAAAGGGATACTGCTTCATAGATCCATCGATTTCTATACAGACACGCATCCAATTGTGAGTCAGAGTGGGAAATATTTTCGGGAGGTTTATAGAAAATACTCAGGTGTCATCACAGATATAATCTACGACCACTTTCTTGCAAGAAATTGGAACATGTATCACATGCAACCATTACCTAAATTTGTATCTCATTGCCATGAGGTACTGGTGAAAAACTATTTAGTTCTTCCGAGACAAGTGAAGATGTTTCTTCCCTTTCTAATTCAAAGTAGAAGACTAGAAACTTATGCTGAAATTGAAGGTTTAAGAACAGCTTTAAATATCATGGTTCGACATACTAGCCTGCCAGATAAGACAGATTACGCCATAGATATTCTTTTAGAAAATTATGAGGCACTCGAAACCGAGTTCCACACGTTCATGAAAGATATTATTGCTTATATCGAGAAAGAAAAAGAGATTGAGTTAAAATATCTCGTTGATAAGATTTAGGAAAGCTTTAAATCCCGTATCATTATCTGAGTTTCAACTTTACCCATGTATTCATTTTCTTGTAATGAATAGCAAATATTAAAAAGTGTTCCATTTGAAATCTTAGGATACATTTTACCCATCTGAAATCCAATACCACTCATAACATTAGCATCGCGAATATCATCTACCACAGATAATTTTAGATGCTCTTTATTTTTACCTACTTGGCGTGAATAACCATAATCTACAACCTCTTCACTCATAAAAACAGGTGTCATGTTTTTTGGACCAAAGGGCTCGAATTGCTTTAGTAAACGGAAAAACTTAGGTGTTATATCAGATAATTTAATTCTAGCATCTATCTTGATTTGAGGCACGAGCATATCATCAGAGATATTATCTTGAACGTACTCTTCAAATCTCTGCGTAAATTCTCCAACATTTGCGAGCTTCATCGTTAATCCAGCAGCATACTTGTGTCCACCAAAATTTTCTAACAAATCACTACATGATGAAATCGCTTGATATAAATCAAAACCATCTACCGATCGTGCAGATCCTGTTGCCATTCCATTAGATTCTGTTAGAATAATAGTCGGACGGTAATAGGTTTCAATCATTCTTGAAGCGACAATACCAATAACCCCTTTGTGCCAATTCTTATCGAACAAAACAGTACTTTTCTTAGACCCGGTTTTCTCAGCTTTATTTAGACGCTCTAAAGCCTCATCGGTGATAGTGTGATCTAATTCTTTACGATTTTCATTCATCGTGTTTATACTATCTCCAATCAATACAGCAGCATCTTTTTCTTCAACAATAAGAAGCTGAACTGCATGACGCCCCGATTGGATTCGTCCAGCAGCATTAATTCTCGGACCAACCTTGAAAACAATATCATTAACAGATAAGTCTTTATTAACTCCTGATAAATTCATAATGGTTTTAAGGCCTAATCGTGGATATTTATTCAGTTGAATAAGACCAAAATGAGCTAAAATTCGATTTTCACCTTCAATAGGAACAATATCTGATGCGATACTAACAGCAACCAAATCAAGTAATGGAATTAAATCCTCGAAAGACCATCCTAGCTGTTGACTAAAACCATGCATTAGTTTGAAACCAACACCACAACCTGAAAGGCAATCGCAAGGATATTCACAATCGACACGTTTAGGATCAAGAACAGCAACTGCCTCAGGCAAAACATCATCAGGCGTATGATGATCGCAGATGATAAAGTCGACACCTTTTTCTTTGGCATAAGCAACCTTCTTCATAGCCTTAATACCACAGTCCAGCGCTATTACTAGAGTCACTTTACTATCTGCTGCAAAATCAATTCCCTTTAAAGAAATACCGTATCCTTCCGAATAACGATCGGGAATGTAATAATCTATATAATCGAAATGTTTTTTTAGGAAAGTGTAGACCAAAGCTACTGATGTTGTACCATCAACGTCATAATCGCCGTAGATCATGATTCGTTCTTGATTGTTTAAGGCTGTCACCAATCTGGTCACAGCCTTATCCATATCTTTCATTAAAAATGGGTCATGCAAATCATCGAGACTTGGTCGAAAAAATGCCTTTGCTTCGTCAAAAGTTTGAATCCCTCTTTGCACAAGCAAATTCGCAACAACTTCATCAACACCTAGTGATTGTGAAAGCGACTCTATCGTTTCCTGATCTCCAGGCTCATTGATTACCCATCTTTTATCCATAGTTCAATCTTTAGAATGGGAAATTAGTCATTTTTAAACGTCATATCAAACAAGTCTGCGATATGATTCTTTAAATTATGTTTTACTTCCTCGATATCAAGCTCTTTACCTAGTTCTTTTTTTAAAGAAGTAACTCCTTTGTCCTGAAATCCACATGGATTTATATATCCAAAATAATCTAAATCAGTGTTTACATTAAAAGCAAAACCATGCATACTTACCCATCGACTTACACGAACGCCTATGGCACATATCTTTCTAACAGTTGGTTTATCAATATCCAACCACACTCCAGTAGCGCCTTCAAGTCGATGACCTTCTATACCATAATCGGCAATACAATTGATAACTGCCTGCTCAAGATTATCGATATAGTTCTTAATTCCCATATCGTAAGTTTCCAAATTTAGAATAGGATAACCAACAATTTGTCCAGGTCCGTGATAGGTTATATCACCACCTCTATTTATTTTATGAAAAGTAGCATTCTTAGCCTGTAACTGAATCATATTAAGCAACATATTCTGCTCCTTACCACTTTTCCCAATAGTATAAACATGAGGATGTTCACAGAATAAAAGGTAGTTATTGCTAAGTTCCTTTTCCTCTGCAGGCAGATCAGAATTTGCTTGTTTCGATTTTAAAACTTCATCGAATAATTCTTCCTGATAATCCCAAGCTTCTTTATAATCTATTGAAGACAGATCGCGAAATACGGTTACTTTGCTCATCTCAAAAAATTGTATTTATTGTTTTATTATATCAGTAATCTAAACCTATTTCTTAATTAAATCTTTAAGATCTAAAGCTTTTACATGACGTTCTGCATGATAAGAAGATCTAACTAAAGGTGTACTCTCGCAGAAAGTGAATCCTTTTTCTAAACCTACAGTTTCATATTTCTTAAAGGTTTCAGGAGTTACATACTCTTCAACAGCTAAATGCTGACGCGATGGTTGCAAGTATTGTCCAATAGTCATTACCTTAACACCTACAGCCAATAAATCGTCCATTACCTGATAAATTTCTTCTTCAGTTTCTCCCAACCCAAGCATAATACCCGATTTAGTAACAATACCTGCATCAGCAATTTGCTTTAAAACCTGTAAACTCAAATCGTATTTAGCACGGCTACGAACTTCTGGTGTTAATCGGCGTACTGTTTCTAGATTATGAGAAATCACCTCAGGTTTTTCGTCGATTACTCGCTGAATATCTTCCTGTTTGCCATTGAAGTCTGGAATTAGAACTTCTAAAGTCGTCGTTGGATTATCCTTTCTAATAGCCTTAATAGTCTCAGCCCAAATACCCGATCCACCATCTTCAAGATCGTCACGATCTACTGAAGTAATCACTGCATGTTTCAGCTTCATCAACTTAATTGACTTAGCAAGACGACGAGGTTCTTTCCAATCGGCCTCAAGTGGTTTACCTGTTTTTACATTACAGAATTTGCATGCTCTGGTACAGATATTTCCTAAAATCATGAAGGTTGCGGTACCATTCCCCCAACATTCGCCAACATTAGGACATTTTCCGCTCGAACAAATTGTATGCAATCCATGATCACGAACAATTCCATTCACATATGAGTAGTCATCACCCTTAGGCAATTGAATTTTTAACCAATCTGGTTTTCTTTTCATCTTCATTTTTTCAATATTTACTTCATTCACTTTTAGAATGAATCATTGATATATCAAGAACAATTTCTATTTAATTCGATACAAAATGGAATATCGACACAAGCTTCAGTTAATTGTTTCAAAACTCAAATCCAACAACTTAGTCTAACTTTTAGACTGATTGCAAATTTATATTTTTGAGACAAAAGAATAGCTGAAATTCAGGAAAATTATTCACTGTCTTCCAACAGATAAAAAAGAACTTTATTTTTAAAGATTCTAAATACCATTTAATTTTCGGCAATTATAAGAATTAATTCGCTGATTTCCTCTTAACTAAAGCCATTGCTTTTAATATTTTGCACATATTATTATATCTTTGCATCCAAATTAATATTATTAGATTAAAGATGAATACGTTAGAACTTAGTGAGCAAGAAGTAATTAGAAGAAATTCCTTAAAAGAACTTCAAACTTTAGGAATTGATCCTTTCCCTGCTGCCGAGTACAAGGTAAACGTGTATAGCGACGAGATTCTTGCGAATTTCGATCCTGAGAAGAATAATTATCAGGAAGTAGTCCTTGCAGGTAGAATAATGAGCCGCCGAATTATGGGTAAGGCTTCTTTTATGGAACTTCAAGATGCAAATGGTCGAATTCAGGTTTATATTAGCCGTGACGATATTTGCCCAGATGAGGATAAAACTCTTTACAATACAGTGTTCAAAAAACTTTTGGATATAGGTGACTTTGTAGGGATTAAGGGATACGTATTTAAAACTAAGGTGGGCGAAACTTCGGTTCACACCTCTGAAATAACTGTTCTATCAAAATCATTACGTCCGCTTCCTATCGTAAAGGAGAAAGACGGAAAAGTATACGATGCTTTTACTGATCCTGAGTTACGTTACCGTCAGCGTTACGTCGATTTGGTTGTTAACCCAAAGGTAAAAGATACATTTATTAAGCGTTCTCAAATTATCAACTCGATGCGTGAGCTATTTAATAGCAAAGGTTATCTTGAAGTTGAGACGCCAATTCTACAAGCTATTCCTGGTGGAGCTTCTGCTCGTCCATTCGAAACACATCACAATGCATTGGATATTCCTTTGTATATGCGTATTGCAAATGAGCTTTACCTTAAGCGTTTGATCGTTGGTGGTTTCGATGGTGTTTATGAGTTTGCAAAAGACTTCCGTAACGAAGGAATGGATCGTACTCATAATCCAGAATTTACTGTAATGGAAATTTATGTAGCCTACAAAGACTACAACTGGATGATGGATTTTACTGAAGAGATGATTGAGAAAGTTGCTCTTGACCTTCATGGTAAAACCAAACTTGGATTAGGCGACAAGGAAATTGACTTTAAACGTCCTTTCAAACGTATTTCAATGACCGATTCTATCAAACACTTTACTGGTTTTGATATTACAGGAAAATCAACTAAAGAACTTCGCACATTCTGTACTGAAATCGGTATCGAAGTAGACGAGTCTTTCGGTAAGGGTAAATTAATTGATGAAATTTTTGGTGAGAAATGTGAAGGCCAATACATACAACCAACTTTCATTACTGACTACCCAATTGAGATGTCGCCATTGTCTAAAAAACACCGTGAGAAGCCAGAATTAACCGAGCGTTTCGAGTTAATGGTAAACGGTAAGGAAGTTTGTAATGCTTATTCTGAGCTTAACGACCCTATCGATCAATTGGAGCGTTTCCAAGAGCAACTTAAATTGAGTGCTGATGGTGATGACGAAGCTATGTTTATCGATATGGACTTTGTTCGTGCACTTGAATATGGTATGCCTCCTACATCGGGTATGGGAATTGGTATCGACCGTTTAACGATGTTGATGACAGATTCTCATTCTATTCAAGATGTTTTATTCTTTCCACAAATGCGACCTGAAAAAAAGGCTGTAGTTGATGGAGATGAAAAATTCTTGGAGTTGGGAATCTCTTCAGAATGGGTTCAAGTCATTCGTAAAGCAGGTTACAACACTATTACCGCAATCAAGGAAATTAAACCAACTAAATTCCACCAAGAAATTTGTGGAATTAATAAGAAAAATAAGATTGGACTAACAAACCCAAGCCAAAACGAAGTCGCTGGTTGGTTAGCTTAAGTATCCATTCACATCATATTAAAACTTTGGAGCTTGAATCTGATTCAAGCTCCAGTGGTTTAATCATAAGTTTACATTAAGTCTTTCTATAAAAAAAGACAGTTCTATTTCTTCAGAATTATTCTTTGTAAATTTAGAGACCGAAATAATTGTAATCTTGAAATTGCTTACCGATGAATCTTACACATCTGCAAGGCACTATTTGAGAACCAAAACCTATTACATGAACGAATCTTCTAAAATTGCCATTATTGGTGGAGGAAGTTGGGCAACTGCAATTGCAAAAATCCTTAGGCAGAACGATGTAGAACTCAACTGGTATATGAGAAATATCGATACGAGTTCTCAATTCAAGAAATTAGGTCATAATCCTCGATATCTTACTGATGTTGATTTTGATATTAATAAAATCAAATTTTACAACGACATCAATGAAATCGTTGAAGATTCCGATCTTATCATATTTGCAATTCCATCGGCTTTTTTAAAGAATGCCTTATCAAAACTAACTGTTCCATTTAAGGATAAATATATCGTTTCAGCTATTAAAGGTATTGTCCCAGATGAAAATATGATCATTGGAGATTTCTTTCACCACATTTATCAAGTTCCAACTGATAATATTGGTGTCATCTCTGGTCCTTGTCATGCTGAAGAGGTTGCTATGGAGCGATTATCATACCTAACAATTTCTTGTAAAGACAACAAAAAAGCTAAATTCCTTGCTGAGAAAATGGAGTGCGCTTATATCATGACAACCACGTCAGACGATATATATGGTACTGAATACGCTGCCGTTCTTAAAAATGTTTTTGCAATAGCTGCTGGTATCTGTCATGGCTTACGCTATGGCGATAATTTCCAATCTGTATTAATATCAAATTCTATTCAAGAAATTAAACGCTTTGTTGATACCGTTCACCCTATTTCCCGAGATATAAAAAGCTCGGCCTACCTAGGCGACCTTTTGGTAACTTGTTATTCACAATTTAGCCGTAACAGAACATTCGGTACAATGATTGGGAAAGGCTATTCGGTAAAAACAGCTCAACTCGAAATGCATATGATTGCCGAAGGTTACTATGCCGTAAAATGTATTAAAGAAATCAACGAAAAATATAATGTACACATGCCAATCACATCGGCTGTTTACAATATTCTTTACGATCGTATATCTCCTACAATAGAAATTGCTTTATTAACAGAAGAACTAAGATAAAAACATCAATTTTATTATTATAAATCTACTTTCCCTTGTGAAATTTTGAGGGGGATGAATCTTTGGATAGAGTAGAACTTAATTTCAAGAACATGGAACACATTAAATTAAATGTAGAAAAAACTTTAAATTTTGTAGATCGAGAAGAAATCTTCAGATACAAAGAAGAAAGTAAAAAGCATTTAACTGCCCTTCATAAAGGAACAGGTAAAGGCAACGAATATACAGGATGGGTGAATCTACCATCAAAGATAACAGCTGCAGAATTGAAGGATATTCAAGAAACAGCTAACAACTTAAAAGAACGAGTAGAAGTTCTTGTTGTGATCGGTATTGGCGGTTCATATTTGGGAGCCAAAGCAGTAAACGATGCTTTAGCAAACAACTTCGACATGCTTCAGGCCGATAACGAAAATCCATTGGTTATTTACGCTGGACAAAATATTAGCGAAGATTACCTATATGAGCTAATGCAAATTCTTGAGAATATTGAATTCGGAATCTGTGTAATCTCTAAATCAGGTACAACTACAGAGCCTGCACTTGCTTTCCGTTTGTTAAAGGAATTGCTTGAAGAAGGTGTAGGAAAAGAAGAAGCTAAAGAAAGAATCGTTGCTATTACTGACGAATCAAAAGGAGCTCTTCGTACACTAGCTGATCAAGAAGGTTACAAAACTTTTGTTATTCCTGACAATGTTGGTGGTCGATATTCTGTTCTAACTCCAGTTGGTTTACTTCCAATTGCTGTAGCAGGTAACGATATCACAAAATTAGTTGAAGGTGCTAAAGCAATGCAAGACTATACAGTAGCTACAGATTTTGAAGAGAATCCTGCTCTACTTTATGCTGCAACTCGAAATGCTCTTTATTCTAAAGGGAAAGAGATCGAGATTTTAGCTAATTACAACCCAAAACTTCACAATGTTGCTGAGTGGTGGAAACAACTGTATGGCGAGAGTGAAGGAAAAGAAAATAAAGGTGTTTTTCCAGCTAGTGTTGATTTCACAAGTGACTTACACTCAATGGGACAATATATTCAAGAAGGGAAACGTAATATTTTTGAAACCGTTCTTTCTATTGCTAAAACAAAGTATAAAGTTGTTATTCCTAAGGATCAAAACAACCTTGACAAACTTAATTTCCTTGCAGGAAAAAGAGTCGACGAGGTAAATAAAATGGCTGAACTAGGAACTCAACTTGCACATGTTGATGGTGGTGTTCCAAACATTAGAATCGAGTTGCCTGAGCTAAATGAATTCTACATTGGCGAATTGCTATATTTCTTCGAAATTGCTTGTGGTGTTAGTGGTTACATTCTTGACGTTAACCCATTTGACCAACCAGGTGTTGAAGCATACAAAAGCAATATGTTTGCCTTATTGGAAAAACCAGGTTTCGAAGAAGAAACAAAGAAGATTAAGGAAAGATTATAAGACATATTTTACGATATTAAAAAATGGCTATCCCGAAAGAGGTAGCCATTTTTTTAAATCTATTTTAAAAAGAGCGATGTTAAACTTTAATATCGCTCTTTTTCAATTTATAAATCTTAAATCTCTTCCCAGAATATTGCCCCATAAAAAAGGCAAATAACATAAAAGGATAGGTATAAATCCCATATCCTAAATCGAAAAAATGCCTAAATAAAATAACAAACGGAATAGGTATATGAATGGCTGCAAACCATTTTACCGAATATTTTTTAAACCCATAACGAACATAACCAAAAGGAACATTCACCAAATAAGTGGCTATCATTGCACACAATAAATTTATCTCCATAAGCATGCAAGTTAGCAATAGATATTACAATTGAAAATCTGACATTCTAAAATTCAATAATATCAGAAAGGAAAATCATTGACATTCAGCCTTTAAAAAGATTGAAATATTTTCACAAAACAAATTCCTTATTTACTAAAAACTTAAATACATTTGCAGCTTAATTTAAGCTCTAGCATGAAATTACCCCAACAACTAAAAGGTTCTTTAATTGCACTTCTAGCTACAATCACATTTTCAAATGTCTACATCTTCAGCAAACTTGCAATGAAAGATGTAAGCTTGGCTAGCTTTGGTCTCTTATGGTTTGGGTTTGCACTACTATGGAATGTACTATTCAATTGGTATAAAAAACATAACGACTCATTTATAAATTTACCTAGAGCATCAAAAAGAACTCTACTTTTAATTACTGGCTCTGAATTAATTGCAACATCAGCTTTTTTCTTAGCAATACAGTTAACTCCAAACCCAACCATTGTATCATTCTTAGCTAATACAAGTCCTATTTTTGTCATTCTATTGGGTTTTATTTTTCTCAAAGAGAGATTTTCCTATCCCGAAATTTTTGGCATCATATTAACCATGCTCGGTGTCGGATTAATCAACTTTACAGAATCAGGACTACAATTAAAACAATTCAATAATCCAGCAAGTTTAGCGACTTTTACTTTTGCTCTTTTTTATGGAATAAGTCTTGTTTTAGCTAAAACAAAGGTTGAGACATTACCATCATCCATGATTACACTCTATCGAAATACAGCTTTGTTCTTAGGCTTTGTTCTATATAATTTATATGCCTTTAAAACACCTACATATAGTGAAGAGTCTATAGTATACATTCTTGTTGGTTCAATGTTTGGTCCTTTCTTAGGCACCATCCTTACTTTTTCAGCACTCAAATACCTTGAGGCATCAAAAGTAACACTCATCATTACAAGCAGAAGCTTCTTTATAATATTAGGATCTTTTATCTTTTTAGGTATACTTCCAAGCCAGAATCAATTTATTGGGGGAATTCTAACAATTATAGGTATTGTCGTAATTTCAACTCCAGGAATATGGAAAACAAAACGAATGACTAGCCATTAGCAGATATCAGCTTCAACTTCTCTTTATCTAGAATAGTAATCGTTGAACCCTTCGTACTAATAATCCCCTCATTAAAAAATACAACTATGCTCCGAGTGCCATGCACAACTCTATTAAATTTTACGACAACTACCACCATATGCAAGAAAAACGCTCATCCTAATAAAAGAAGAGCGTTTTTTATATCGTTTAAATCAACTAATTTGAAACTTCAACAATCAAATAATCTTTTAGCTTTAAATTCTTAACCAAATTCTTTGCCTGAATAGTCTTTGCAAATGGTCCTATTCGATATTTATATCGATTCTGATCCTTTATTTGATGCAGATAAACCATATTTTCAGGTAAATCAGAAAACAATTGTTTATTAAATATACCAATTTGCACATAATAACGATAGTTAGCCGAAATCGCTAAAACCCTTTCTCTTCCATCAATACTGTCAACAATTATATTCGTTTTAGGCAAGTGTAAACTTTTTATTTCTTCCTGAAACGAAAGAGCATCCTCCTTATTTAGGAAATGGGCTAAAGGATATTGGTTCAAGCTATCAAAAGCAAGCTGAAATGTTTCAACATATTTCTTTACAAGCTTTTCTTTCTTAACAACATCACCATCAACCTTTTTAACCTGAATAGGCTTAAATTCAATATCATCTGTTTTATTATAAAAAAAGACAACCATAATAAAAAACACAAATACAATAACAGAAACAATAACACGAATCAAGGTCTTCTTTTTCCTGACTTCAAGCTGTTGTCTATCTAACTCCTTTAAAAGAGCATTAATCCTTGTTTTCGAATTCTCCTGACTACTCATTAAACTAGATAAATCTTGACTAAAACAATCACAAAACTGTGATCCAAATTATTATTTATACTACACCTCACCTATAAATACTATTAAGCGAACTCAATACGAATAGCTAAAAGTAATAAAAATTCTTTATGTCTGATATATAAAAAGGAGCTCATCTACGAATAGAGAGCTCCTTTTTGTAAGTTTTAAAAATCTACTTATACATGCTTAAGTACATCTTCTAAATTTTCGAATCGTGCTTTATAGTCATCCAAAGATCTAACGACAACCTCTTTGGCTTCCTCAACACCATATACATGAGTAATTTCAGCCTCCTTTGCCAAACCTGGCATATCCTTATAAGTCAGGAAATAATGCTTTAAACGAGTTATAATAACCTCTGGACAATCTGAAATATCATTATAATTACCATAAGTCGCATCATTTTTTAAGACAGCAATAATTTTATCATCCGCCTCATTTCCATCAATCATTCTAAAACCACCAATAGGACGTACCTCAGCAATAATATCGCCATGAGCAATCGACTTTTCAGTCAACACACAAATATCCAATGGATCAGAATCACCTTTAATATCTTTTTTGCCCGATTTTTCGCTACAATATTCGCCTACCAACTTACCACAATAAGACTGAGGTAAAAAACCATAAAGTGCTGGTACAACATTTGAATATTTCTGAGGACGGTCAATCTTTAAATAACCACTCGTTTTATCCACCTCATACTTTACGGTATCAGTTGGCACCATTTCGATAAATGCCATCACTGAATTAGGTGCATCATCACCAACATCAATCCCGTGCCAAGGATGCGACTTATATCTCAAGCCCATCAATCGGCCAATAGGATCATTTAATTTATTTCCCATTAGTTAATATTTTCAATTTCAGTATAGAGCAAGCCTCTGCCCTTAAAATTTTGTATAACAAAAGTAAGAAAACAATATAAGAAACGAGCCTATCGAATTTATCTTTTCCCCTATTTGCAAAAATTTGAATATTTACCACCAAGCTAATGTGGGGGTTTCCTCCATACTGTCGGCCGGGCTTTTCGTTGCAACTCCTCGCCCCAGCGCACAAAAGCCCAAACAGCTGCGGGGTTTCCACTACAATCCCTAACCCAAACCAGAGCAAAAC
>JADGEF010000048.1 GCA_016744515.1 Marinifilaceae bacterium
AAAACCGGAACAACATCAGAAATTAAATCTTTTGCAATCATATTAGGTTTTTTTTCAAGGAAATACTTCTAATTTTGCCTTTCAACAAAGTAACTAATTGTATAAATTTGAGTTTAAATTCTTAATAACTCAACTATCCTTATATAAAAATGACTAGACTAAGTGTAAATATAAACAAAATTGCAACATTAAGAAACGCACGAGGTGGCAACACGCCTAATGTTTGCAAAATGGCTACTGACTGTGAAAGATTTGGTGCTGAAGGCATCACAGTTCACCCTCGTCCTGACGAGCGTCACATTCGTTATCAAGATGTATTAGATCTAAAAAAAATTGTAACAACAGAGTTTAATATCGAAGGATATCCTAACAAAGAGTTTATCGACTTAGTGTTAAGTGTAAGTCCTGACCAAGTTACTCTTGTTCCAGATCCACCAGAGGCTATAACATCTAATGCAGGATGGGATACGCTTACTCACAAAGATTTCTTAATCGAAGTAATCGCCAAATTTAAAAATGCTGGTATCCGCACATCAATTTTTGTAGATACTAACTTAAAAAATGTTGAAGGTGCTAAAGCTACAGGAACTGATCGCATTGAGCTTTACACTGAACCTTTTGCAACGGATTTCCCTAATAATCCTAAAGAATCTGTTCGCTTATTTACTCTTGCAGCTGAAAAAGCTAATGAATTAGGACTAGGTGTTAATGCAGGTCATGATTTAAGTCTTGATAACCTAAAATTTTTCAATGAAAATGTTCCAAAGCTTGCAGAAGTATCGATTGGACATGCCTTGGTCTCTGATGCATTATATTTTGGAATGGAAAATACCATTCAGATGTACCTACGTCAATTAAAATGAAACTAAATATCTGATGTGGAGATTTATATTTTCACATCAGGCTTTGAAGCCTAAACTGTAATGAAACTCAATTATAAAAAACTTGGTGAAGGTCCAGCACTAATAATCGTTCATGGTTTGTATGGAGGCCTTGATAATTGGCTTACAGTAGCCAAAGAATTAGCTGAAAATTTCGAAGTTTTTATAGTCGATCAACGAAACCATGGCAAATCGCCTCATGATGATTCCCATACTTATACCGACCTAAAAAATGATCTCCTTGAATTTATGGACGATCATAAAATAGATAAAGCTGTTCTTCTTGGACACTCGATGGGTGGCAAAACGGTTATGTTTTTTGCTATTGATTATCCTGAAAGAGTAAGCAGTTTACTTGTGGTTGATATTGCACCTAAAAATTACAGCAAAATTTCAGACTACACGCCTCAAACAATCAATCACGAACATTTAGTTTCAGTCATTCTCAATATTGATTTAAACCAATTTAAATCGAGAACTGAAATCAACCGAGAACTTGCGAACCATATTAAAAGCGAAAAGATTAGACAATTTTTGTTAAAAAACTTGAAACGAAACGAGGACAAAAGTTTTGGTTGGAAGTTAAACATTAAAGCTATTAGCAAGTACCTTCCACAAATAATGGATGGGATTGACGAAAGCTCTTTTGTGAAAGGGAAAGGTATAACAGGATTTCCTGTTCTATTTATTAAAGGTGAAGAGTCAAATTATATTTGTGATGATGACCACAAACTAATAAGAACGATATTCCCTTATGCCGAAATAACAAGTATTCCCAAAGCAGGACATTGGGTTCATGCTGAACAACCAAACTTGCTCGTAAAAACGGTTAACTACTTTATTTTGGAATAAACTTTATGCGTAGATTCTAAAATAAAAGAGCCGAATAGATTTGACATCTATTCGGCTGTTTCATTTGGTTTTCAAAAATCCTTTACCAAATTATTGTATAAGCCAAAACGGTCTTTGCCTGAACATTATCCAATATATGTTTCGAAGTACTAGCAACATCATCTTCATACTTTATTCCAGTAATTCTGATATTATATTGCTTTCCTATTTCAATTGCGCCTAAGGAACCAAACTCCTCTTTTAAATCTTTATTAATTAAAATCTCCATGTCCTCATTAGCCTTAGCAGAAATAGGATTCGTTCTAAACAATATTTTCCCTTCTAGATCAACAATTTCTATATTATAAAAGATGTCGTTTTCATCAATCGATTTCCAATTTACAGAGTGAGTTCCCTGATTATAACCTACTACGTTCTTTAGTGAAGCAATCGTCTTATCATCATTCACATCAGCAAGTTTCACATCAACATTATTGTCAAAAACAAGGTGGAATTTTACATCATCCTCTTCAGGAAAAGATACAGATTTCAAGCTATTGATATCTGAATCGCTCAAAACGTAAACAGACTCAGTGCCCTCTACAGACTTAACAAGCCCTAATTTCTTACCATCCTTAAATAACAACTTAGCTTCCTTTATATCTCTACCTATTACACGGCATTGCATATACCTAGATACATCCCCCGCCAGATTTATATAACTTACAACAAAAGCATCAGCTTTAACATCATTAAGTACAGAGAAGCTTGTAGAACAATTTAATTTACGTCTGTTATTAGCACTTAGCACAAGATTATCTGAATTAGTCCCCTTTTGTAAAAACCAGTCGATAGATTCCCCATTACCAAAGGTTTTATCTTTTATAACCAATTTCTTTTCATCAAGACTCCAAGTTCCAACAGGCGACTCCTCACGTCCTCCATATTCTTGCTTGACCAAGTCTCCATTTCTTGCAAACCAATAAACAATTAAATCATCATCTTGACTATAATTATCAGAAACAAAATCGTTGGCAAACCAATACTTATCTACTAACTTAGTTTTATCAAAATTAATTTCGGATTCTCCTCCTCCACTACTTCCACCGCATGAAGTAAGAGCGATTGAAAATGCAAATACTGCAATAATCCCTAACCTTTTAAGTCCTATTTTTTTCATCTTTTTATTTATATTTTAGCTTGTAAACCAAGACTGATTTCTATTATATTATTTCAAACACAAAATTAAGCAAAATATTGCACAGATTATGATACTAAATCGATACTCTCTCGAAATTAGCTTCAAGAATCAGATCTTCTCCTTTGTATCGTAAAAATAACTGAGCAGTTGCTAATATATCCTTCTCACAATAAATAGCTATACGCTCCACATCATTCTCTTCCCAGTATACCTGCCCAACCATCGATCCATCAATATCATCTTTAGGGGTTGGAATATTAAAAATTTCGCATAGCAGAGCCAAAGAAGTATAGTGCTTATAATCACCAAATTTCCATAATTCCAATGTGTCGATAAACTTAATTTCCCAAGGCTTTTTCCCTGCAATATTCAACGCCTTGGGAAGCTTTAATCCATTTATAAGCATTCGGCGTGCGATATAAGGAAAATCGAACTCTTTCCCATTATGAGCACACAGATTTTTTGTTGGCTTTGAGCAAAAACGATCGAGCATCTCTCCAAACTCAGCAAGTAATTTCTTTTCATCGTGCCCATAATAAGACTTAACCTTAAAGTGTTTCTCTCCTCCACTTCGAACTATTACGCCAGTGGAAATACAAACAACTTTTCCGAATTCAGAATAAATCCCTGCTCTTGCATAAACATCAGAAGCTGTTTGATCCTCATCTCTAAAATAGTTTGATTTCTTCTCCCACAATTCCTGTAATTTAGGGCTTGCTTTGTCAAAACTCGATTCTCCTGAAACCGTTTCAATATCAATAAAAAGTAAATCTTCTATCTTAATATCATCAAGCATAATCAATAATTTATCATAAGTGGAGATTAAAACTATAAAAAAAAGAGATCATTACAAAATCTCCTCTTAAACTCTATTTTATTTGTGAACAACTAAATACTCACTTTCAAATTCTTTTGAATAAACTGGGTAAGAATATCAATAGCTACATGATTGTTTCCACCTTGGGGAACAATAATATCAGCATAGCGTTTTGTTGGCTCAATAAACTGCAAATGCATTGGTTTCAAAACATCCTCATAACGCGCTAAAACTTTTTCTACCGAACGCCCACGCTCAACAATATCACGCTTAATTACACGATTCAATCTATCATCGGCATCACAATCTACAAATACTTTAATATCCATTAAATCACGCAACTCTGGTTGAGTTAGAGCCAAGATACCTTCAATAATTACAACCTCAGTTGGTTGAACAGGAATAGTTTCTTCCGAACGAGTACAGGTTAAATATGAATATATAGGTTGATTGATAGCTACACCTCTTTTCAATTGCTTAAGATGATCTTGTAACAATTCAAATTCAATTGAATTAGGATGATCAAAATTAATTTCTTGACGCTTCTCAAATGGCAAATGGCTACTATCTCTATAATAGGAATCTTGAGGTAATACAGCAACTTCTCCTTTTGGTAATCGCTCAATAATCTTTCTCACAACGGTTGTTTTACCCGAACCTGTACCCCCAGCTATTCCAATTATTAACATGTGAAATGGTATTTAAATCAAATATTATAAATTTGCATTAATTTTGCTCTGCAAAGATACAATTTTATACTGAGTTTTTTAATTCAATAGATTTTTCTAAACTGAAATAAATCCTCTAGAAAATAAGAATATTTCATCTGAACCACATATTACAAAACAGTCTTTATGAACTTATATCCATTAAAATTCACATCAATTTCCAAAGAAAAAATTTGGGGAGGAAACCGATTAAATACAATTCTAAACAAAGATTTCGACCCAACAGCAAAAATTGGTGAAAGTTGGGAAATATCAGGCGTTGAAGGTGATATCTCAGTTGTTAAAAATGGTTTTCTCGAAGGGAATGACCTGGAAGAGTTGATTGAAATCTACATGGGCGAACTGGTTGGTGATAAAGTTTACGATCAATTTGGACTTGAATTTCCATTACTAATCAAATTTCTTGATGCTAATGATGATTTATCCGTTCAAGTTCATCCTGACGACGAATTTGCTAAAGAAAAACACAAAGCGTATGGGAAAACAGAGATGTGGTATATCATCGACGCTGACAAAGACTCAGAACTAATGCTCGGTTTTAATCGACCAATGGATAAAAATTTATTTCTTGATGCTATTCAGAATGGAAAATTATCTGAGATAATAAACATAGAGAAGGTTAATTCTGATAGCTGCTACTTTATACCTGCTGGTAGAGTACACGCTACTGGGAAAGGTATTCTTTTAGCTGAGATACAGCAAACATCGGATATTACTTATCGAATTCACGATTGGGGGAGAAAAGATTCTAAAGGAAATGAACGAGAGCTTCACCTCGACTTGGCTAAAGAGGTTTTAGATTACACTTACGAAAAAAAGCACAAAACAGATTTTGAATCTAAAATTAATGAATCTTCTGAGCTGATTAAATGTCCTTATTTTAATACAAATATCATAGAGTTTAATAGGTCTATGGAGATCGACTACATCGATCTCGACTCATTTGTTATCTACATATGTCTTGGAGGTAATTGCGATATACAAACTGAAGGAGAGGAACCTGTTTCACTTTCAAAAGGTGAAACCGTTTTAATTCCTGCCAATTTAAAGAGTTTAACTTTGGCTCCAAAACAAAATACTAAACTTCTCGAAGTTTATATTCAGTAAACTAAGTACTCTTCATCAAAAAAGAAAGGTCGATCAATATTAATAAGCCTGAATATTTCGATTCGATTAGTTTCTGATTAACTTTGCCGAGCAAAAAATTAAAAACATGAAGGTCAATACAGCCGAATTTATAATTTCGAACAGCGATGTAACAAAATGCCCAAAGGCTAATAAACCTGAGTATGCATTTATTGGACGTTCGAATGTTGGGAAATCATCACTGATTAATATGCTAACTAATCACAAAAATTTAGCTAAAATATCAGGAAAACCGGGAAAAACCCAACTAGTAAACCATTTCTTAATCAATAAAGAATGGTATTTGGTAGATCTTCCAGGATATGGCTATGCTAAGGTTTCTAAAAACTTAAAAAGTGGTTTTAGTAAAATTATTTACAGCTATATCGAGAGCCGCGAAAATTTAGTCAACCTTTTCGTTTTGGTTGATGCACGTCACGATGCGCAACAAATCGACCTTAATTTTATGGAATGGTTAAATGGAAATGGCATTGCATTTTCAATCATCTTTACCAAAGCGGATAAACTTACTAAAAGGAAACTAGCTGACAATGTTGAAGCTTACAAACAACAGATGCTCGTTAGATGGGAAGAAATGCCTCCTTATGTCATCAGTTCTTCTTCATCCGGAATGGGACAAGACGAAATTTTAAGTTTTATAGAAGAAATAAATAAGACTGTCAGCTTATAAAAAAATACTACTAAAGAAGATTTCCATTCGAAATCTTCTTTTTTCATATATATCAGGCGATCAATTAAGTCGTTCAATTACAAGAGAAAAAATCAAATATTTGCTTTCGTATTTTTATAAAAAACGAGTTTATATTCTTAAATTTGCACCATTATTATTTTAGTGCAGTTTAACAGATTTATTCAATTCAATAAATAGTGTACTAGAGTCACTTACAACATCAGTAAAAAAACAGCCAAATTATGAATGCCCCAATTAAAATTTTTGCAGGTTCAAAGAGTGAAAAACTAGCATCTCAGGTTGCTAAAGCTGCCGGACTAAAAATCGGTAATTCAAGCATCGTTAACTTTAGTGATGGTGAATTTGAAGTTGCTTACGAAGAAACTGTTCGTGGAGCACACGTTTTTATCGTACAATCTACCGTTCCTCCTGCTGACAACTTAATGGAACTTTTAATGATGATTGATGCTGCCAAAAGAGCATCAGCTTATAAGGTTTGTGCAGTAATGCCATATTTCGGATTTGCTCGTCAGGACAGAAAAGATCGTCCAAGAGTTGCTATCGGGGCAAAACTAGTAGCCAACTTACTGATGGCTGCTGGTGTAGACCGTGTAATGACAATGGACTTACACGCTGATCAAATTCAAGGGTTCTTCGATATTCCAGTTGATCACCTTTATGGATCATCAGTTTTATTACCTTACCTTAAGGAATTAAATCTTGAAAATCTTGTTATTGCTTCTCCAGACATGGGGGGTAGTAAAAGAGCAAATACATATTCTAAATATCTGAATGCTGGCCTTGCTATTTGTCACAAAAAAAGAGTAAAAGCAAACGTGGTTGGAGAGATGACTGCTATTGGTGATGTTGAAGGCAAGAATGTGGTTATTATTGACGACATGATTGACACAGCAGGTACAATTGCTAAGGCTGCCAATATGCTTAAAGAGAAAGGTGCATTAAGCGTTAGAGCTATTGCTACGCATGCAGTTCTTTCTGGTCCTGCAAACGAAAGAATCGAAGAATCAACACTTGAAGAAGTTGTTTTTACAGATTCTATCCAGCTGGAAGGTGTTTCGCCAAAGATTAAAACACTTACAATTGCAGATATTTTCGCAAAAACTATCCTTAATGTTTATAATAACGAGTCAATTAGCTCGAATTTTATTATTTAATTAATATATTTGCGTCGAATTTTGGTAAAATTATTTATAATCGTGTGATGGGATATGAATTGAGCCTGCTTACCAAGGGTGATGATTTTTGTATTGAGTAGCATAACAAAAAAAATACAATGAAAACTTTAGAATTAAAAGGTTCATTAAGAACAGATCTAGGAAAAAAAGCAACTAAAGCTTTACGTAGAGAAGAATTAGTTCCTTGTGAACTTTACGGTGGTGACAAAAACATTCACTTTGCTGTAAACGAAAAAGCACTTAACAAATTACTTTTCACTCCAGAAACTTTCATCATTAAATTTGATGTTGACGGGAAAGTATTTACTGCAGTAATGAGAGATGTTCAATTTCACCCTGTAAGTGATAAAGCTCTACACGTTGACTTCTTTCAGGTAACTGAAGATAAGGCATTCGAAGTTGAGGTTCCTGTTAGAGTTGAAGGTTTCGCTATTGGTGTACAATCAGGTGGTAAACTTGCTGTAAACCTAAGAAAACTTAAAGTAAAAGCAATGATGAAGGATCTTCCTGAATCACTTCCTATTGATGTTACTGAACTAGGTCTTAGTAAGAGTATTCAGGTTCGTGAATTATCTTTTGAGAACCTTGAGCTATTAAATGCTAAGAGTGCGGTTGTTGTTCAGGTAAAACTTACCAGAGCTGCTCGTGCTGCTGCAATGGCTGGTGGTTCGGAAGAAGCATAGCATACATTGTAAGATTGTTAAAACAATCTTCTTTAATAAATACAAGCTCCCAAGCCATCATGCTTGGGAGTTTTATTTTTAAAACCAATTTACAGTTTCATTTCTCATTCTAGAACGGAACGTGTAAATCAAGCATAAAAGATCAAAAACTATTGATTAAATTGGCCTTTATTTTTCTGCTCAAATCATAAGCATCATGTTTAAGTTTATTACAGATTTATTTACAAAAGAGAAAGCCAATAATTCAGAAAAAAACGCTGATATGAAGTACTTAATTGTCGGACTTGGAAATATTGGACCAGAATACTTTCACACTCGTCATAATATTGGTTTCAGAATTTTAGATGCGCTAGCTGAAACAGCAAAAATCGAATTCAAAGATGGACGCTATGGTGCAATTGCTGAATACAAATTCAAAGGACGACAGTTTATTCTAGTGAAACCTAGCACCTATATGAATCTCAGTGGCAAAGCGGTAAACTATTGGTTACAGAAAGAGAATATTCCTCTAGAGAATATGATGATATTAGTAGATGATTTGGCTCTCCCATTTGGAACACTTCGTTTGCGACCTAAAGGAAGCGATGCAGGTCACAATGGTTTGAAGCATATCAACGAAACCTTAGGTCACCAGAACTACACAAGACTTCGTTTTGGGATTGGTGCTGATTTTAGTAAAGGAAAACAGATTGATTATGTACTGGGAAAATGGTCTGAAGAAGAACTGGATAAGTTACCCGAGCTTTACAAAGTTTGTATCAACATGATTAAGGGTATTAGTACAATTGGCGTACAACGTACAATGACAGCCTATAATACAAAAAAGGAACCTAAGAAGCCTAAAAGTGAATCAACTGAATAAGTACGAATATTTATAAGTTTAAAGTTAAGAATAGATCGTGAGATATGAGAATAAAGACATGAGACTGATTTACAAACCACTTATAGTCAATATATTACTTTAAACACAGCAAATTTGGGATGATCTCATTATCAGGTGTCTGCAAAACCTTACCGAACCATTGAGTTAATGAACTGTGTAATATACTAACAAGTACTCAAGGCTCTTTAAATACTTTAGGCACTATCTTTAATACCTAAACAAAGTTATACTATGGACAATAAAGTTAGAATTGACAAGTGGCTGTGGGCTGTACGTATTTTCAAAACAAGGAGTATGGCTGCCGAAGCTTGTAAAAAAGGGAAAGTTACAATCAATGGAGTTACTATAAAACCTTCACGTGAGGTTAGGCTAAATGAAATTATAGACCTAAGGGTGCCTCCCATAACACGATCGTATAAGGTTCTTGATATTTCAGGTAAACGAATGTCAGCCAAACTAGCTGTCGATTTTGTAAAAGATGTTACTGCTCAGGATCAACTCAACTTACTTGATGCAACCAAGACCTTTGGTTTCGAAAAAAGAGATAGAAGTATTGGTAGACCAACTAAGCATGATAGACGAATGATTGAAAAGCTTAAAGACATCGATTAAGTAGATATTCGAAACGAATTAATAAATATTTAGACCCCAAAGATGATTATAGCACAAGAGAAAAGAAAGACCAATTTAGCAGAATACATTCTGTACATGTGGCAAATTGAAGACCTTATTAGAGCTTATAAATTCGATATCACAGCTATTACAGAAGCCGTTCTTCAGCATTTTAAACAACCAGAAGAGAAGCAAATTGAGATTAAAGAATGGTACGAAAATTTGATTGAAATGATGAAAGTTGAGAAGGTCGAAGAAAAAGGTCATCTACAAATCATCAAAAACAATATTGACGAGCTATTCGATTTTCACATGCACTTGCTTAACAACAAAAAGGACAGTGCTTATATCGCTTTATTTCAAAAATCTGCAGGTCATATTGCTGAGTTTAGAACCAAATCTCAAGCAACTGAGGAAAATAATGATATTGACCTTTGCTTGACTGCTCTTTATGGCATATTAATGCTTCGTTTACAAAAGAAAGAAATATCGAAGGATACACTTACAGCAGTTAGCTCATTTAGCGAAATGATTGCATCTCTTACTGCAAAGTATAAGGCTTTTGAAGAAGATAAAGACTAATTAGAGATAGGATAACTTTAGAACTTAACCATGCAAACAAAACACAAAAACTGGATATTATTACTCTTAGTTTCTTTCATATGGGGTAGCCCATACATACTAAGAGAAATTGCTCTTCAGAGTTTTACCCATAGTCAGGTTGCTGCATTCCAAGTTTTCTTATCCTTCATATTGTTCTTGCCATTAATCTTCAAGAATTTCAAAAAACTGAATAAAGAAAATATTGGACCCTTATTACTTTCAGGTATTGCGGGTAACATTGGTCCATCCTTCTTTTTTGCTAAGGCTCAAACCTTAATCAACTCTTCAATGGCTGGCATGCTAAATGCCATGCTACCGAGTATCACATTAGTGCTTGCTATTGTATTTTTCAAGGGAAAATCGAATCGTAATACACTTATTGGAATTGGTCTGGGTCTTATTGGAACTTGTCTGATTGCCCTAATGGGCAACTCGATGGGTAGTACACAATTTATGGGTGTCTTTTACGTCTTTATGGCTATTCTTTCAGTAGCTATAAGTATTAATATTGTCAGTTTTGCATTACCAAAACTTAACGGAATTGAAATTGCTTCTTTAGCTTTTCTCTTTGTTGGGCCCATGGCAGGAGCCTTTCTTCTGACTACCGATTTACAAACTGTAGTTAAATCAGGGAACTTCTCTGAAAGTGCTAGTATGTTAGCACTTCTGGCTGTCTTAACTTTCTTTGGAGTCATTTTTTACAACCAATTAATAAAGCGATCGTCACATATTTTTGCAGCATCAATTGCATACCTTATTCCTATAGTAGCCTTATTCTGGGGCATTACAATTGGAGGCGATCAAATAACAATTAGTCAGATTTTAGCTATCTGCCTCATTCTTGTTGGTGTTAACCTTACACATCTTTAAATTGGTCTGAATTCAAGGTTTATATATTGATTTCAAGTCAATAAAACAGTCTTGAAAATCGTCGTCTGTCTTTGATATTCCTTAAAAAGATATTGAATCAACAAACAGATAATTAGACCAATAAAAAAAAGAATGCCTACACCTCCCCATATTGTTAACTCACCCTCTATAAAAGGCATAAAGTAATAATCTCATCATCACTCCCAAAATCACCTCAGATAAGTCCTTATTTTAATCTAAAACTTGCATAAATATTTTTTATAATTCAGGATTCCGAAAGACTCCTTAATACAAGAAAGCAGAAAAGAGAGTTCTTCTTGATTAGGATAAAATCCCATCAGAAAAACTCTCTAACCGACCAACTAACTATCTTTATTTAAATCATTATCTTAAAAAAAAAGACAATGCTTTGTTATTTATCTTTTAGTTAAAAGAATTAATAGTAAGGTTTTATGAGACCTCTCCGAAATAAATCAGAGGGGTCTTTTTAAAATTAATTTGAATCATATACCTGATATTGGTAGAATTAAGTACCATAAGTTCCCTATATATTTAACTTACTAAATCAGCTACATTGCAAAAGCAGCAAGCGTATATAGTATACCTAAATTCAATTCTCTCACATATTGCTATTTGTGTGGATTAAGCAATCAAAAAATAGTGACTTAAGGAAAGAATTCGATTTATAAAATATCTCAAAATACTTTAATAAGGTTTTGCAGGGCTGTTAGAAAATCCAAAACCTTCCTGCTGGTGGGCAATTCGGTTCCAATGATATTTACTTGTCCAAGTAAAACCAGGAAATGTCAAAATTTCATTAGGAATTTCACCTGTCAACTGATTAAGTTCTACATCAAAATAATCGATAACTTCAGAGGCTACTAACTCTTTAGGTAAAGATCCTGACAAATTATTTTCAGATAAATTTAAGGTTACTAATTTTGTTAAATCACCAATCTTAGAAGAGATTTCCCCAGAAAATTTATTCGAATTAAGAAATAAATACTCCAGTTTTACTAATTTACAGAAAACAGACAAATCACCTTCCAATTGATTCGTACCTAACATTAGATCATTAAGATTAACTAATTTATCCAAGTCAGATGGAATATTACCAGTCAACTTATTTCTAAATAAATCCAATTTAACAAGATTTGTTAAATTACAAATCTCGTCAGGAATACTACCAGTTAACAGATTAGATTCTAAATCGAGAAGAATAAGATTCGTTAAATTACCCAATTCGGCAGGAATTGTACCTGAAAGTAGACATTGTCTAAAAGTCAGTTTCTTTAACTCTTTTAAGTTTCCCAATTCCTTAGGTAACTCTGTATTTTGAAACTCTGCCATGTTTATAGATAACACCTCCAATTTTTCTAAATCACCAATTTCAGGTGGTATATTCCCTTTTTGATTATTTATTTTAAATCTAAGAGATGTTACTCGTCCTGCATCATTAGTTGTAACACCATACCATTCTCCAACAGGAACTTCATCATCTAACCAATTTGAATTTTCCGTCCATGTGGCTCCCCCTGTAGCATTATAAAAAGCTTCCAAAGCATCTTTTTCTCTTTCAAGAATAGTTTGCATTTTTTCCATCTCCTGAGTAACCACAAGCTCAAGCGTTTTATCACCCATGGTAAAAACAAGCGTCGTTGTCCTTTCTTCACCTTTATTTACAAGAGTAGTCACATTAACATCTCCATTGCCTTCTCCACTAGTCTTGTCTAGAGTACACCAATCGGTTTCACCTTTCACGGTCCATGCGCCACTGGCAACAATACTTACAAGCTCAGTTTTACCTTTCTGATCAAAAGTTAAAGCATCAACAGAAACGTTTAAAAACACCGCTGCATTCTGTACGATCACAAGAGTATCCTTAGCTGCTCCTGCAGTAAAGATAAAAGATGTCGTTCTGCTAACATTTTCTTCATTAGGCTTTACTTTAATTGCAACATCAGACTTTCCGGCCTCTCCGCTAGATGGATTAATAGTACACCATGAAGAAAGTCCTGAAACTTTCCAATCTGTAGATGACTCAAGTTTAACAGTACTATCCTCCCCTTCGGCACTACAAATCATTTCACTTTTCCCTAGTGCTATTGTATCAGGAGAAACATCATCATCACTCTCTGAACAACTACAAAACGTAAATAACATGGCAGTTACTACCAATATTTTAAATAAATTTTTCATTTTCCTCTTATTTTTGTAAATAATCCTCGGGGCTTGCCCCGAGGTACTCTTAATGTTTTTTTAAAATTTTAGTTTTTCATGACATCAAGTCATCAAATACAATTTTACGAGGCATATCTCGATAGATTGAACCTAAAAAATTAATATCCGTATCTGAATAATTAGTTATTCCTTACACATCTAACAGGTAAAGCAACACAACGAAATTCTGAAGAAAGAGACACATCTATACCTCCAAAACTCATGCTATACATCAAATTACCATCAGTTGTTGTTGGGTCAAAATCACTGGTCCAATAAGACCCTCTTGAACCCATACCATATCCTACATCGCTACCTTTTCTATAAGCAACTGCAGGAAAAGCTATTTTTTCTGGAGCCTCTCCTAAGGAGGTAAATAAAGCGTTAATCTCATCGAGCGTTTTAGGTTCACTACTTTCTACATCAGTATAGAAAGAAGCATCAGCTGTTGCAGGCCATCTGTAAATTTGAAGAACTCTTGCATCTGCATACTCTTCATCAGTATAATTTTCATAAGCCCATTTAAGATAATAAGCATCAGCTGTTCCCTGTTTTTTTATACCAAAACAACATTTAGATTCATAATTAGATCCTGCAAAATAGTGTGCTTTATTATCGCCCTCTGTTCTGATTTTGGCACCAGCACTATACATAAAACTACCCGAAGTAAAATCAGGTGGAAAAATACCCAAGAAATCCTCAGAAGTTGGCACTCGCCATCCTTTAGGTCCAGGTGAATTATCTTTCCAAAGATTATCATCTTTCTCATTCATCCAATTATAAGGTTCTGACGATACTTTTATAAAACCCATGAATCCCTCATCATCAGGATTTATTGCGATTTCAGATCTATTCATAGGACCTTTCTTTACATCAATTTTTAATGTATCACCAAAAGGAATATTACGTCCCCATTGATATTTAGCACCTATACAGTTATCCCAATCATTTTTGTAATCAACACTTTTTGCACCTAAGTTTCTATCCATCCATATAAGACCATTGAATTTAACCTCAGAAAATGGAAATAGAGATACATTCTGAACAACAAGAAGCTCAATTTTTCTATCTCCCATCGTAAAAACAAGGGTTGTTGCTCTTTCTTCACCTTGATTGGCTAAAATAGTAACTTCAACATCTCCGTTTCCATTTCCACTAGCCTTATCTAAAGTACACCATTCTGTTTCCCCAGTAACGATCCACTCACCACTGGCAACAACAGAAAGAACCTCTTTGTTCCCCTCAGGTTCAAATGTTAGTTTATCCTTGGAAAGTTTTAAAAATACAGCCGCAAGCTGATTAATGACAAGGGTATCCTTTGCCATTCCTGCTGTAAAAATAAATTTAGCCTCTCGTATTTGAGCCGTTTCGTTGGGCAACACATTTACTTTAACAGTAGCATCACCTTCACCTTCGGTAATATCGAGAATACACCATTCTGATAATCCGGCAACTTTCCACATAGTAGAGGACTTCAATTCAAAAGATCTCGACTCGCCATCTGCACTCCAAGGAGTTTTATCTTTAACCAGTGATATCATATCAGGTATCACATCATCATCGCTGGAACAACTAAACAGCATTACAAATAGTACTAAGACTCCTAGAATCTGAAATGTTTTTTTCATAATTTTGATTTTTGGGTTAAAAAATAGGTTGCAAGACTGAGGAAGAGGAGAAAGTTTCCCTTCTCTTCCCCAGTATGACAATAAAATATAATAGTGTGTTATATTGGTAAAGAATTATTCCAATACACTTACATGAATCAACTATAGTTCTTTAAAAGAACTAAAAGCAATTCTAATATTATGTTTCTAATTTAGAATGTTACGAATAAACTCCTTAGTCTTTTATCTGGAATACATTCGTTACACTCAAAGCAGGATTCGCCTTATTATACAACATAACTTCATAAAGATTTGTATTCTCCCAATACCCTTCATACAAGACCATACTCCAACCGTCTTTGTTACAAATTTTATTTAACAATTCTTTAATTTCATTATCGTTCTCAATTCTTTTAACAGCACCTTCCATATTGCTAATTACTTGCCCACCAGTAAGATTTATTCTAAACTCACTATTTGAAAGTTTTATATATTCAGCAGGTATAAAAGCATAAGTGTCATCCACAAAATCAGTAAAAACGAAACCATCGCCTAAAACTGTTCCATCAGGAGCTACATATTCTCTTACTAGAAAAATTCTATCAAAAGTAGGAGACATTCCGTTCTCCCAAACATCGAATAACAACACATTCAAAGAAGAACTTGTGTTAGTTGAAAACATACGTAATCCTCTAGTAGTTTCATCATTAAGCACTAATAGCTTATTGAAAAAAGTATCAACAGTAGCAGGGGCGGCGAAAAAAGGAAGATCAGCTCCAATAATTTTACCTTTAAATTTTGCATTTGCAATCGCAAACTCACCATTATCATCCAAAATAAAGGTGTCTATGGTATCCCCCTCTATTACAACTGGTTTTGATAGTATAACTCCTTCAGGAGTAAACAAAAAAGCTGCATCCCAATCGTAATAATTTTTATCGCCTAAAGTATATTCTGTTCTATATAGTATATCCTTCTTATCTGGATATAATAAATGCAGTAAGGTTGGAGATTTGAATATAACATAAAAAGGATCAGATTCAGAAGCACCAACTACTCCTTCTGTAATGCTAAGAACTTTAAAATTCGACTTCATTATAGTCTTCATTCTTTCATAGTTAGCCTTTACATTCTCCATAACTAAATCTTCCTTGCTTGCTTTTTCCAAAACCAATTTAGATTCCAATTCTTTCCCCTGGAAATATAACTTACCATCTTCCTCTTTCATGAAAATATACTCCTGATCTAAGCCAAATCCCTCCACAAACATAGAACTAGGAATAATAAGCCAATGCAATAACTTATTTCTTGTCGTAAACTTCAGTAGTACACCAGCTTCATGAACAACTTCAAATTCAGAAGTAACTTTCTCAATGCCGTTATCTATATCAACCTTGCCACAATTATCTCCCGATTCGGCAAAATTGAAACAATAAAAACTTCCAGCAGTCATCCTCTCTCCAACTACAACAGTAGTTTTCCATCCATATTCTGCATTTGTTAAAAGACTGGTTAATTCAGTCTTAGCCTCTCCTTTTCTCTCAGTAACCGTTTTATTGAAAACATATTCAAAATCGTCACTGCAAGATGAAAGCATGACAATCATTGTCAAAAAATATATTAATTTTCTCATCTCTATTTTATTTTATTAGTAAATAATGAAACAACACTCATAATTATTCAAACATACACCAAGCAATAGCTAAACATAATTCAGAATGATAATTCTTTTAATAAACTTTAAAAGTGTTGTATCTAACTATTTTCTATACCTACAAAATCATCTATTGCACGCTCAATACGTCTTTGCAAACTATAAAGATCGATATTCCAATTATTCTTATAATAAGGAACAATTATGTTGAGCTTCTTTTTGAATTTATCAAGTCCCTCAATAGCTTTTGGAGCAAGCTCATACTCCTCAGTATCCTCATTAAAAACAACTCCCCAATAATGCAAGACCAAATCCCATTCTGACACCTCTCGTGATACGGTATTTCCTGTCAAAAGTCCATTCTCGTCTCTTTCAGGCATTTCCAGAAGATGTGACGTATTAGTATAAAAGGTATTAGTCAATATACCTGCAACTATTTCAACAAAATCTTCATTCTCATTCAACATAGAATAAGGTGTGATAAATCCTCTTGTATTTGCAGTTATTGCATCAATATCTGTCCAGTTTCCTGTATAACTTCCCTTGCATATCTCTTTATACTCATCAGGATAAAATTTAGTTTGATGCATAATATGCGCAAACTCATGATGCAGGGTATGAAATGATTTCTCTATTGACTTCTTCTTCAATAATTTGATATCTTCAGCAGTAGAAGTAGGTCCTGATTTAACAACAGCAAAATTATCAATATCGAAAATTGTAACCTTCCTTCCTCCTTCGGCCAAACCAAGAGTTACTGTTCCATTTGAGTTATACTGCGGACATCCCACCAATATCAATAGCTTAGGCATGTATTGTTGTAAATAATCAGGATTTCCACCGGCGATTGCCTCTGCTTCATAGGTTTTAACCCATATAGTCAAATAAGCCTCTAAAAATTCCTTTGCCTTCTCTACTTTGGGAGGAATTACGTGAAATGTATTTATCACTTCTCCATCGTCCCATTTATATTTAACCTCAATATTATAAGGTATAGTCAGGTTTTTGTAGATCCATTCGTCAAGTTCATTAAAGTATCCCCTATTCACTTTAATCACAGATTTATCCAATAAATTATCTTCCTTATCACAAGCCGAAAAAACCGCTAATAGAGACGAGATAATTAATAATATATATATCTTCTTCATGTTTATTCAGTTTTTATCGTTTATTAGATTCAATTCCCTCCTGCTGAGCCATAATAGGAATTTGCAACACTTGTCTTGCATCATTTTGTTCAAGAACAACCTGCCCTCCTTCTTTTAAATCATGAGTTACTTTAATGTTGAATCTCCTGATATCAAACCATCTCATTCCATTATAAATAAACTCTCTTCTACGAGTATCAATAATACAATTAAGGTAGGTGCTCATTTTATCATCTAATTCATAGAATGGATCAAGAGAAGATGCAGCATTTGAATTTCCCTTATAATGTTCAGTAATATTTGCATCAGTTACTCTATTAGCTCCTGAATAGTCGCCAAGTCTTTTTTCAAAATAAAGATCAAGTCCCTCTCTAGCATCTTTATACTGCTTAAGCATAACATTAGCTTCTATACGATTAAATAAAGCTTCTTCTGCTACAATCTTAGGTGTCATAGTATAATAGTATCCTATGTCAGAATTAACATCCGTTCTTTTAAAGAAATACGACCACTTTATAACCAGGTCGTTATCATCACCAAAACTGGCTATAGATTGACACCATTCGTTAGCGTCATTCTTAACAAAAATATTATCGTATAAATTTGCTTTAACTTTACTAGTATAGGCGTATCTCAACGTGGCTTGAAAATAATGAAACCAATAACTTACATTACTTGTAAGTAAAAAATTAGAAGGCTCAGTACCTATAGAATATTCAGCCAACTGTTCATTAAGTCCCATTACCTTGTATTTTCCTGATAAATCTCTCAATTTAGATGATAGATCTTCTCCCAAAGCAATGTCGGCATGTTTGATAACGTTCTTCCAATCTGCTTTGTACAGATAAAATCTGGAAGCAAAAGTATTTGCTGCAGCACTATTGAAATGGTACTTCGAAACTTCAAATGCAGTATCATCAATAAATTTGAGACCTTCAATTAAATCTTTCTCGATCAGCTCATAAACCTTAGCCACAGACAATCTTGTGTAATCTTTAAACACGACAGTCTCTACATCAGTTACATAAGGCACACCCAAATCGCTTGTTGCAGTTGCAGGATCATAAGGTTTTCCCCAAAAGTTTACCAACATAAAATGACAATAAGCTCTAATAACCAAAGCTTCACCATAGTAAGGCAAATACGCATTGGGTATTTCGCCATTAAGCTTAACATCATCAATAAATTCTAATGCCTGATTGGCGTGTGCAATAGCATTATAACAACTCGTCCAGTAGGAAGTTGGCGAATCCTGACCTGTTTCAGTAAACTCCTCCCATAAATAACCTTCACTATTACTTTTTAATGTCTTATGCCCCGAACCCTTATCACCAACATTATCCGCCATAGCATAACAAAATAAGCCATAAGTCGTTTCAGGGTAAGCACTGGTAAGTAATTCTTTTACTTTTTCTTCGGAATCAAGTACAGTTCTATTATCTGGAGTAACATCTAAATAATTATCACAAGACATTAATCCAAGAAGTAATAAAGTGTTTAGTATAACAAAAAAATTCTTTTTCATATTTTTCAATTTTTAGAATCCTAATTTAAGCGAGAATGTATATTGTTTAGGTACAGGAAGCGCAACACCACCAGTTCCAAAAAACTCAGGATCCTGTCCGTTAAGATCTTTATCCGAATACAATAAAAATAAATTGGTTCCTTGAATCTTAACAGATGCATTTGTAATACCCCAATCACTAAGTAGTGTCTTGGAAAATTTATACTCTAATGAAAGTTCTTTCAATCGAACGAAATCGCCCTTGGCTACTCGCTGATCCGAATAATTAAATGCATTATAAGTCGATTCTAATTCTGTTCCATACTTATCACTTGTACGCTTATCAACAATAGTTGGAATATTAGTATATTTCTCATCACCAGGTACTAGCCATCTATTTTTCATATCCTTAGTTATTGCATCCATATCAGAATAAGACGCATGAAAAGAAGGATACAAACGGATAACATTCCCGAACTGATAGCTACAAAATACATTTAAACTCCAATTCTTATATTTAAAGTTATTGGATAATCCTCCAGTAATTTTAGGATCAATAGACCCTTCGTACTTCAAATGATCGATATTATTATCTTGGAAATAAACGTCTTGTGTTACATCACCATCCTTGTCGTAAAACTGAGGTAAACCCAGTTTGCTCAAACCAGCAAATGGAATAGAGTACAAGCCACGAACTGGACCGCCTTTTAAAGCACCCCCTTCGGCCTTCACCAAATCGTAAATTAAAGGTTTGTTTTTAAGTGTTGTAATTTCATTTTTATTGTATGCAAAGGTTAAATTAGATACCCACTTAAAATTATCGTTTACAATATTCTTAGTACCCAAACTAAATTCAATTCCGTTGGAAATCATATCGGCATAGTTAGCATATTTCCAAGCTTCGCCACCAACACCCGAAGTTCTAACCCTAGCAATTAAATCAAAGCCACTTCTATGATAAGCATCAACACTTATAGATACTTTGTTGAACAGACTCATGTCGAAACCAATATTAGTTTCATATTGCTTCTCCCAAGTCAACTCAGAATTTTCCAACGACTCAATATACATTGCATTCTGCTTTTCAGAATCGTAAGGTGTTGTTGTAATTTTATTTCGATAAACCACCGTAGCATTATTGGCAGGTCCCATAGAAGCTGTTAAACCATATGTTCCTCTAAATGACAAATTAGATAACCAATCAATATCAACGAAATATGATTCTTCTTTTGCATTCCACTTTCCTGACAAATTCCATGTTGGTAGGTATCTTGAACTTTTAGATTGTCCTAAACGATTGGATCCATCCACACGGGCGGTACCATTTATAGTATACCTTCCTTTATATGAATAAGCTACATTAGCAAAAGCTGCAACAAATCGATCTCTATATTCTTCCATTCCAAAATAATTAAAACCTGATTCATTAGTAGCTTTAATCATATTAGGATCGGTGAAAACGACGCCCCCTTTATTATACTGATAACCATAACCGTTAGAGAAATCATACTGTCTGTTCACATACTTTAGTTCTTGTCCCAACATCACATTTACAGAATGCATTTCATCAAATGTTCTGTTGTAATTCAACATATTTCTAAAATATAAATTCTTCATGGTGTTGTTTTCCTTATTATAAAAACCACCTCTAGGAAGAACAGAAATTTTTCTTGAATTAGGTAATGTAATATCTTTCCAAAGATATTTATTAGCCTCAGAAATAACCGGATCATCAACCCCTGAATTATAAGCAGCCACAACATTCGAGCCTTCTTTAATTAAATGCTCATTTGATGATTTCACATAACGCAAAGAACCCGTAAAATTGTATTCTAAATATTTATTAAATTTATAATCAATATTTCCTTGAATAGATAAATCTAAAACATCCAAATTGATAGAGTTATTTTTATACTCTTCCATAATATTGAAAGGCGCATAATTCATGCGAACATATTCCGCATTACCATTCTCGTCGTAAGGCTTAATAGTCCTACTGGTATTCATAGCATATGAAAAAGGATTAATATCAAACTCTCGAGAGTAGTTTCCATCTACCACATCGTTAGTACGATTAAAGGTTCCAGGTGTTTTTTGCTCACGAATAGACCCTTTGGTTTGAATACCTACAGAAAGTTTTTCGGAAATATCAAAATTCCCTCTCATGTTAACAGTATAACGATCTACCTTATCTGCAATGGTCCAACCCTCATCAGACAACCATGAGGTAGAGGCGTAGAATTTTGACGTTTCGGAACCACCAGAAAAAGATACAGAATGATTCTGTTGTAAAGAATTTTTAAACAAAATATCAAACCAATCGGTATTTACTTTTTCATATCCTTGTAAGAAATTAGCTCTAGCCTCAGGTGTATTAGCCAAACCAAACTGACCATTTTCATATGTATTAATAAGATTATACATCTTATAAAAAACACCACCATCTTTAGTTCTCATTACAGCAGCATGATTCAACCACTCTTTATCTTCCATCTCCGTGAACATGGCCATTTGATCCTGAGAATTCATGATATCGTAATCACCATAAGAAGGTTTCATCTTCATCGTAAATTCAGATGTTACTCGAATAGAATTCTTCCCAGCATGTCCTTTTTTGGTTGTTATTACAATTACGCCATTCATAGCTCGAGCACCATAAAGAGCTGTTGCAGAAGCATCTTTCAAAATCTGAAAGCTCTCAATATCGTCGGCATTCAAACCTGCAACCGAAGAAGAAATCAATGTTGAAGGATCACCTGAAGACAATTGATCTGGAGAAATATCCACCACATCTTCGAGTACAACACCATCAACAACCCACAAAGGCTTGGTATCCCCATAAATAGACGATGCACCACGAATTCGGATTTTAGGTGCAGCTCCAAAGGTTCCTGATACATTCTGTACCGAAACACCTGCAACTTTTCCTTCCAACATACGTCCCACATCAGCAACACCAGCAACTTTAGCATCATCTGCTTTAAGTACAGTAGCTGAACCTGTAAACAACTTTCTGTCAATCTTCTGGTAACCTGTAGTCACAACAACCTCAGCCAATTGCTCAGCAGATCCTTTTAACACAACATTAATAGTTGTTTGATTAGTAACAGTGATTTCCTGTGGCTCCATCCCAATAAAAGTATAGACCAAAACAATCTTCCCTTCGGCAGGAATTTCAAGGCTGTAATTCCCATCAAAATCGGTAGAAACACCATTGGTTGTTCCTTTCTCAATAACTGAAACACCTGGTAGAGTCAATTTAGCATCATCTACAACAGTTCCTTTTATAATTCGTTTCTCTTGCTGATCAGCATTACCCTCTAAAAGCTTTATCAAGATCGTTTTGTACTCAACTTCAAAATCTAAACCAGTACCTTCCAGCGCTTTAGTAAGCGCTGACTCTACAGTTTCATTCTGAAAATTTACCGAAATTGGCTTAATATCTCTAAATTCAGAGGCATTATACAAGAAGCCCATATCAGTTTGATCTTCAATAATTTTAATCAGATCTTCTAATTTAGAGTTCTTCAACTCAACACTAATCCGACTTTGGGAAAAGATGCTTGCATTGGCCTGAAGGCAAAACACTAACATCAAGACAATTACATTTCTCATTGTTCGTAACATTTTCATCCACCTAATAAAAAAGGTGAATGTGTTCTGAAAAAAGATTTTTTTCATAGATTTGTAAATGGATAGTTAAAATTTGAATACCCTCCACGGTATTCATTATCTGTATTCGAATCGGGAAATGTTAGCGCATTTCCCGATTTTTGGATTAAATATTTCTTATTTCATTCTTATAACAACGGCTTTATTATTCTCATCGACTTTTGCTCCTGAAATTTTTTCAATCATATTAGCCAGAACAGAAAAATCTTCGAATCGATAAAGTTTACCTGTTAAACGCTTATCCTTTAGACTAGGATTCTGATAAAAAACCTTCACATCGTACCAACGGGAAATCGTTCTCATTAGATCTTCCAAACGCTGATTTTCAAATCTGAAATAACCATCAACCCAACTGGTATAAAGCTCTGTTTGCACATCTTTACATTCCAAATCACCACTCAATTTATTCCAACTAGCTTGATTTCCTGGCTTAAGAAAAAGACTCTTAGTTTTATCTTCTCCTTCTACAACAATCTTCACCTTGCCACTCACAAGTGTTGTTTGGACACTCTCTTCATTGGCGTAAGCCATTATATTGAATTTAGTACCCAACACTTCAACCAAAACATCATTCGCATCTACAATAAAAGGCTGTCCATTTTTAGTTACTTCAAAAAAGGCCTCTCCCTTTAGCTCAACCCGACGTTCTCCCCCTCCAAAATTGACAGGATATCTTAGTTCTGAATCACAATTCAAATAAACTGTTGTACCATCAGCCAATTCTAATTGATACTCTCCCCCCTTAGCTGTTTTAAGCGTATTATAAACCAACTCTTTTTCCTTCACAGCTTTTTTATTATCGTACTTTAAACCTGCCTTTAGGTATTTACGAATCTTAACACCTTGTTCTACATCAATAGCTTGTTCTACACCTGATTCCAGATTATATATTTTTCCTGTAGATGTAATCAACGAAGCTTGATTTTGAATAACGTCTTTAGTAATGGAACTATTGACCTGAGCCACCTGATCATCTAAACCATAATCACCTAAAAACAACACACTTACAGCAAGCATAATAGGCAATGCAATAACAGCAGCATAAGAGAGTATCTTTCGAAATTGAATCACTTTTGATTTGCCATCCAATTTCTTCAAAAACTCATCAGTTGTATTTGGAACCGAATCCAGATCTTCTATGTTTTTCTTATAAAACATCTCGGTCTGTTCGAAATAGGCATGATGTTTCGATGAAGAATTCAACCATTGTTCAAATGCCTGCTCTTCGGTCGAATTTATTTGACCTTTAATTTTTTTTCGGATTATGTCCCAATCAATATTTTCCATTCTCAACTATATCCTATAACTTTTATTAATAAGCCTAAAGTCCTTAAGCTTGATTTTATCTGAAGACGGAGAATGTGAAAAAAGGTTAACAGGTTTTTTGATCTTTTTTCAAAAAGAATATCCGAAATCCAAACAAAACAACCATACACATCTTATTACCTGAAACTTAAAACAGTCACAAATTTTAATAATCAGATTTTAAAAGATAATGGAAATGTGAAGATTCTAGAATTTATGGAGTCAGCCCTGAATAAATACTTCATTGAACGGAGAAATCACAGGGTATAAAGTGAAAATTTCAATGGTAAATTGGAATATAAAATGAGATTTTAAAGCATGAACAAATAGTGCTATAGCTTACTTTTAACAATGGTTCGTTAGATTCCAGCAACTAGTCTGATTAAATTACGCTTTTTAACAGTTATTTACTCCAGACTGTGCTATAACTGCATAACAATCAACACAAAACAAGAGATTAACAAGTCCTTATTTTAAAATAAGATTTATAAAGACTGTTGATTTTTAAAAAAGGACATAAACGAAAAGAGTATAAGAAATTCACGAAGGCTATCCAATTTTTCACGTAGTCTATTCTTGGCTCTAAAAACCTGAACCTTAACAGCACTTACCGAGATATTTAATTCATCAGCAATCTCTGAATATTTTAAGCCATCAAATATAGACATCAGATAAACCTCTCTACACTGTTCGGGCAGTTCATTAATAGCATCCTTAATTTTCAGAGTAATATTCTCATCAATATCCAAATCTACAGAATCGGATAAAACTTGTGCCTCAAATAATTTTTGCTTTTTTTTATCCTCAACCTGAACTGAACGAAGGTAATCGATACAAGCGTTACGAACCATTAAAAAAAGATAGGAGCGAAGAGATTTGGAAACTCGACTCACAGGATTTTCCCATATTTTTATAAAAACATCCTGAACGATATCTTCAGCCAAACCAGGGCAACAGACATAGGTTTCTGCAAATCGAAACAAAGGAGCATGGTACGTTTCAAAAAGCAAAGCGTAAACCCTCTTGTCCCTATTTGCCAAACCAAGCATCAATATTTTCTCCTGATTATTCATGGTTGTTAACAGTCTTCCTCTTGATAAATTACATCATGAGGACGGCGAATGTAAAAAAAACTTTTAAACCATCAAACCATCAAAGCTTGAAAATAACAGCTTACGTCAATTACAGTAATTCGTATATGTTATAACAATTACCATCATCACTATTCACAACGGTTCATAAAAACAGATTAAAATTTATGCTATTCATACAAGAACAATTACTTACAAAAAATTCAACTAACATTACCTTACTTATTATGAAATCGAAACCAAACGAGAATCAAAGACAATTATGGTTTAATTAAAATAATTTATTTTTTTTAAATTGATATTTAATCTAAATGATTTTATAATAGTCTGATACTCTTGAAGCTTATTAGATAAGATTCGATAAAAGCGTTTGACAAGAGGGATAAAAAACATACTTTTAACACTTCATTCAATTCTGCTCTCTGATAAATATTTAGAAAAAATATGAAATACAAAATAGGTCTTCTGGCAACATTATCGGGAATACTACTTGCACTGCCATGGACTTATTCTATTTTCTTTTTCACGATATTTATTGCCTATATACC
>JADGEF010000049.1 GCA_016744515.1 Marinifilaceae bacterium
CGATAACTCAACTAAGAAAGTAAAAGTACTTTCAGGAGGAGAGCGTACACGTTTAGCTATGATTAAACTTTTGCTTGAACCAGTTAACCTTTTAATTCTCGATGAGCCTACGAATCATCTTGATTTAAAAACGAAGGATATCTTAAAGGAAGCTTTAATGGCTTTTGATGGAACATTGATACTTGTGTCTCACGATAGAGATTTCTTGAATGGTTTAGCAGGTAAGGTTTATGAATTTGGAAACAAGAAAGTAAAAGAGCACTTGTGTGGTATCTCTGAATTCCTTGAAACAAAGAAAATGGAACACCTTATGGAGTTAGAAAAGAAATAAGTACGGAATTCATTTTGGAATGATATAAAGCTTGTGGAATAAATTTCTACAAGCTTTTTTTATTTCGGAATTCTAGTGAATATTGGAGCAAAAAAAAGACCGTCAATTAAGACAGTCTTTTTTGAAATATTGTTTTCAGTAGATTACTTTACAGAATCCATGTACTGAATTAATTCACATACTTTAGTTGAGTATCCCATTTCATTATCATACCATGAAACAACTTTTACGAAGTTTGGAGATAATTGAATACCAGCAGTAGCATCGAAAATAGAAGTACGAGCATCACCGATAAAATCGTTTGATACAACAGCATCTTCAGTATATCCTAGAATACCTTTTAATTCGTTCTCAGAAGCTTTCTTCATTGCAGCACAAATCTCTGCGTAAGTTGTTCCTTTTTCTAAACGAACAGTTAAGTCAACTACAGATACATCAGGTGTAGGAACACGGAAAGACATACCAGTTAGTTTACCATTCAATGCAGGAATTACTTTACCTACAGCTTTAGCAGCACCAGTAGAAGAAGGAATAATGTTTTGACCAGCTCCACGTCCACCTCTCCAGTCCTTAGCAGAAGGTCCGTCAACAGTTTTTTGAGTTGCAGTAGTAGCGTGTACAGTTGTCATTAAACCTTCAACAATACCGAAGTTATCGTTCAAGACCTTAGCTACAGGAGCTAAACAGTTAGTTGTACAAGAAGCGTTAGAAACGAAAGTAAGATCGTTTGTGTATGCTTTGTTGTTTACACCCATAACGAACATTGGAGTATCGTCCTTAGAAGGTGCAGACATTACTACTTTTTTCGCACCACCATCGATATGACCTTGAGCAGATTCTTTAGTTAAGAAAAATCCTGTAGACTCAACAACATATTCTGCAGATACTGCACCCCAGTTGATATCAGCTGGATTTCTCTCAGCAGTAACACGAACTGTGTTACCATTAACGATCATCTGACCATCAACAACTTCAACAGTACCGTCGAATTTTCCGTGAGTAGAATCATATTTTAACATGTAAGCCATGTAATCTACATCTAAAAGGTCGTTAATAGCTACTACTTCGATGTTACCTTGAGCAACAGCCTGACGGAATACGAAACGTCCAATACGTCCAAATCCGTTGATACCAATTTTAATCTTTGACATTGTGTATAAATTTTAATTTATAAACCCTTTGTTTCTTGAATGGCAAAAGTAGAGAAATAAATGAGAAAATGAGAGGAAAAAGAGAAAAAAATACTCATGTATCTTAGTCATGTTTAAGTGCTTGTTGGCTGTTAATCAGCGAGTTGTTTAAATCTGTAACGATTGCAATTGGGTGGGAAAAAGCAAAAAAAACCCCATTTAATAGGGATTTTAATTTTTTATACTGCTTTTGATGTTTTCTGCGTTTCAGCTTTAGAGTAAGCAGGACATTTTTTTTCAGTAGCACAAGAACTTAAAACGGTTCCTACAAAAAGAAGTAGGCATAGTGCATAAAGTAGTTTTTTCATAGTGTTATTTTTTTTCGAATCAGGCTTCAAATTTAATATTTATCCGTTATACTCACGAATATTTTAACGAAAACAAAACAATTTTGTTCAATAATTGGTAAAAGATAATGATATTCTTGTAACTACAGAAATTATCAGTCATTTTTGAACCTTATTAAATCGATAAGATTTTAATTCGTTTTTGTACTTAGCTTATATGATCACCTTCAAATTCAAATTCTTTGTCCTATTCAAAATCAGTTTGTTATTGATTTTGTTTTTGATGAATCCTTTTGTCTTATTTTCTCAATCTAAAGTATATCATTTAAAGTTGAAAGGCAGTGAATTGCCTATTTTTAGAAAGCGTGTCAAAGAAGTAAAGCGATATCGTTTTGAAAGTGAGGTACTTTTAAATAGCAAAGTAGAGCAGTTAAAATCATACTTTATAGAGAAGGGATTTCTAGAAACAAACGTAGATAGTATATATTTATCTTCGGATACGACATATGTAGTTTTTCATATCGGGAAATCATATAAGTGGAAAGAAATAAATTTTCTTGTAGGTGAAAAAAGTGGGAAAGATCAACTGGATTTTAATATGAATCATAGTAAAGGATTTACTTTTACAGAAAGTGAAGATAAGCAGTCAGCAGTATTTGACTACTATTTAAATCAAGGTTATCCTTTTACAACTTTAAGTCTTTCTGATATTAAAATTGATGATGGTGAAATTAGAGGGATCTGTTTTATTAATCCTAAACAAAAAGTTGTTTGGGATAGTATGTCCACAAGAGGCAGTTTGATTATTCATCCAAAGTTCGTTGAGAAATACCTAAGTATAAAAGTAGGGCAAGCTTATAGTGAAGCAGAATTTGAAAATATATCTCAATTAGTATCTAAACTCGACTTTGTATCAGAAATTAAACCGTCAGAACTTGAATTTTTTGATGGGGTAGCCAAAGTTCATAATTACTTAGATAAACAATCGGCTAATCGGTTTGATGGGATCATAGGATTTCAGAACAATAGTAAAAAGGATAGATTGGAACTTACTGGGGAGGTTAACCTTTCATTGATTAATTCTTTTCATAGAGGAGAGCATATTCAGTTTAATTGGAAAAAACTGGAAGAGAGTAGCCAGAATTTGAAACTAGCTTTTCAATATCCTTACATTTTTAATTCAAACTTAGGAACGGATTTTTCTTTTCAGTTATTGAAGCAAGATTCTACTTATGTGAACACAAATTTAAACCTAGGGTTCAATTTTAAAGGAAGCGTAAATAGTCGCCTTAAGTTGTTTTACCAGTTAAAATCTTCCAACTTAATCTCTTCAAAACAATATGTAGCCACAAATGTATTGCCTGATTTTGCAGATTCTAAATCGAATTTATTGGGATTTCAGTATGAATATGAAAAGTTAGATAGGCAATATAACTCTCATAGAGGATGGTATTGGAGTCTAAATGTTTCTGGTGGCGAGAATAAGATTAAGAGAAATATTAATATTCCTGATGAATTATATGATGGGGTCGATCTAAAAACAAAGATATTTGAAGGTTTCTTAGATTTGAAAAATTACATTCCAATAGGTTTGAAATTTGTTTATCATTGGCAACTTAAGGCTGCTGGGATGAGTCGAGTTAATTATTTTGAAAATGATTTGTTCCGTTTGGGTGGAATGAAAAGTATAAGAGGTTTTAATGAGGATTCTTTTAGAGCGTCAAAATATATAATAGGAAGACAGGAATTCCGATTCGTGCCAAGTCGTAATACAAGTATCTATCTTTTTTACGATATGGCGTGGTATGAAAAAGAGATTCAGGAATCGAAAATCTCAGACAAACCGATGGGATACGGATTCGGATTTAACTTTTCTGCAGGAACAGGCTTATTTACTTTAAATTATGCTCTTGGTAAGCAAGATGGACAATCCCCCGATTTAAAATCTGCAAAAGTTCACTTTGGTTTTATCGCTAAGTTTTAAAATTATCTGCTATAAAATAAAAATGGCTGAACATAGAAATGAACAGCCATTTTATCAGTGTTTTGATTGAAAATCAACAGTAAAAAATATTGGACTTGTTTTTGATCGGGTTAGTTTTCGATTTTATTTTGTTGATTAAGAATATAATTACAAAGAATAATACTCAGTAGAGTAAGCCCCGAGTTTGTTACAATGGATAAATCATGAGGCAAGTATATTTTAAAGGCAAATATTAGAAGAATAGCAATAATAACGCCCATTATAAGTGCCATAAACATGTTCTTAGTGTTTTCAGAACTAGCTTCATTGCCAATTTGTTCTATGCCATCAATATCGACTTTGAAATTAAGCATTGCCTCATTAAAAGCTTCAGCTTCTTTTATAAAGTAAAGTTTTGTTTTTGAGGATAAAAATTGTCCTAAAGAACTGAATTTGTATCGAGCAATAAGATCGTAATCCATTCTCTCAACTTTAATTACATCAAGTCGAACAATTGTTCTCCAATTTAAGGGATTAGGTGAAGTTAAAGTGCCCCATCTTGATCCCTTTTTCAAAGTCATTCCGTATGCATTCGCATCAATTAATGTATAGCCTCTTGTTTCATAATATTTAATGATGTCTGAAACGAGTAGTTTCTTATTACGCTTAATATTACAATCGCTTATTTTTTCCATATTGCAATTTTGTTGATAACGAAAGATACTAAAAAATACAGATGGTTTTAATTAATTACGGTTTACATCTCTTGCTGATGCTTGAGCAGAAGGCATAATAAGAATGTCGTTGATAGAAACATGATCTGGTCGAGTTGCTATAAATAACAAACTGTCAGCAATATCTTCTGCTTTTAAAGGTTTAAAGCCGTTGTAAACTTGCTCTGCTTTATTTTTATCACCTTTAAATCTAACAAAAGAGAATTCAGTTTCAACCATACCTGGTGCAATTGAGCTAACTCTAATGTTATGTGGCAATAGATCAATTCTCATTCCTTTAGTAATTGCTTCAACAGCATGCTTAGTTCCACAATATACATTACCTCCAGGATAGGCTTCTTTCCCTGCAATTGATGAAATATTTACAATCAAACCTTTTTTACGTTCTGCCATAAGTGGACTTACACAGCGAGTAACATAAAGAAGACCTTTTACATTAGTATCAATCATACGATCCCAGTCATCAACTACGCCTTGTTCAATTGGAGATACGCCAACAGCTAAACCAGCATTGTTTACTAAAACGTCGATATTCTTCCATTTTTTAGGTAAGGAATTGATTGTTTTTTCAACTTCTTCGTAGTTTCTAACATCGAGGCAAAGGCTTAAAACTTCGTTTTTATTTGATTCTTGAATCTTTGCAGCAAGCTTTTCAAGATTTTTTTCTCGTCTACCAGCAATTATTAAGTCAAATCCATTTTTGGCTAATTTAATTGCGCAAGCTTCGCCTATTCCCGCTGAAGCACCAGTTATTAAAGCTATTTTGTTCATATACCGAGTTTTGAGGTGTTTTGTAAGAGTGTTGTTATTTGAGAGTAATTAAGTTTAAAACTGAAATTTTGCAGCTCTAAATTTAGAAACAAAGTATCTAATTGACGTAAGTGTTCATTATTTTTTATAAATTTAGTTAATCATCAAGCAATAGATAATATTCGTGTTGCAGTATAGCAGATGTGTGACAGAATGTGCTTTGATCTTTTAAATATCTGTTTTTGATAAAGTTGTGATTGTTGACAAAATATATTTGGTAATCAGATGAAATGAACCATTATTAATGTGGGGACTTCCATGTGCTATTAATATAAAATTATAAACACATGAAAAACAAAGCGAATACACTGAAAGTTGCAGAAGAGCTAGAAAGTTATAAAGACGTTTTAGATTCTATATCAATAAAATTAGGTCGAGAACTTAATGAATTGGAGTTGCTTATATATTCTGCCATGTGGGCCGAAAGAATTTCCTACAAAACATCTTATCAATGGGTGAAATCTTTACCAACCAAAGGTGATAGAGTTATTGTTAGAGCTGGTGTGGCAAACTCTGGTGCTGTTGATATTGGCAACGATCTATGTTGTGTATTCAAAATGGGTAGTCACAATCATCCCTCGGGAATTGACCCATATGAAGGAGCCGCTACTTGTGTTGGCGATGTTATTCGTGATGTTGTATCTCTAGGTGCAAAACCGATTATTTCCTTAAACTCATTTCGCTTTGGTAATCAGAACCTTGATAGTACACAGTGGTTAATGGAAGAGGTGAAAAAAGGTGTTTACGATTATTCTTCTTTGCAATACGTAAAAAATGTTAATGGAGAAATTCGCTTCAATTCCTGTTTCAATTGTAATCCTCTTGTAAATATCTTGGTTGCTGGTATTGTTCATAAAGACCACCTAATTTCTAAACGAAATATTCCTGTTAATAGTGCAGTGTTTATTGTCGGTAGTTTAACTGGCAATGATGGTGTTGCAGTAGATGGAAAGACAGGTTCGATTGCAAAAAGTAATCCTGATTTATCGAGCTCCATGATAAAAACGATTTTAGAGTTGGCTGAACAAAATGCTTTATTGCATGCTGAGAATATGGACATCGCTGGTTTGGTGAGTGCTTGTTCGGCAATTGGTGCTAAAATAAAATATGGAATTGATATTGAGTTGAATAAAATTCCTTTAGCTGAAAAGAATTTGACTGTAGAGCAAGTCATGTTGTCTAGAACACAAGAGAGAATGATGATCGTAGTTGATCAAACTAAAGTTGAAGATGTGAAAAACATGTTTAACAGATCGGAAGTTCTTTGTACCCAAATTGGGACTATTGTAGAAAATAAGACTTTAACATTCTTTGATGATAACGATGTAGTTGCAGAATTTTTCCCTGAAGATTTGGTGATGGGTTGTGCTGCTCCTCAAGAAAAGAGGGAATATATACCATCAACAAATAGTAATCATCTCGACTTTTTGGCGACTATCCCTGAGCCTGATGATTATTGGAAACTGGTTAGACACTTGTTGAAAGAAAAAAATATTGGTGTTAAATCTCATATTCAAATGCATAATCAAGTTGAGGAGAATCATTCACCTTCTGATGCAATTATTTTATATGATACGGATTCAAATCCTCTATGCTTTACCATTTCTGGAAATTCAAACTATTGTAATTCGAATAGCTACCTAGGTGCTCAAATAAATATGGCTATGGCTGTTCGTCGTATTACTTGTTCTGGTGGAAAAGCCATTGCAATTAATGATTGTTTAAATTTTGGCAGTCTGTTAGATGAGAAGATTTATACACAGCTTGTTGAAACGATTGAAGGCTTATCTGAAGCATGTGAATTTTATGATATTCCTGTTTTGGGTGGAAATGTTAGTTTTTATAATGAAAGTACAGTTGAAGGGAAAAAAATTCCTATTCAACCAACACCAGTAGTTGGAATGATGGGAATGCTAGACTCTCCAGAAGATCATACCTCATATATTTATAGGCAAAAAGGGGATATGATTTTCTTAATTGGTCAATCTCATAATGATATTGCTGGTTCTCAATACCTAGAATGTATTAAAAAAGAAGCTCCTCTTGGTGTTCCTTCTTTTTCACTTTACGAAGAGAAAAAAGTAAATGATTGTGTTCGAAAATTGATCAAACAAAAGTTGATTATCTCTGCACACAGTGTTGATGAAGGAGGTTTGTTTTTTAACCTAGTTGCTTCGGCAATGCCATTGGGATTTGGCTTTGATATCACATCTCCAGCTGAGGTTAGAAAAGATGCTTTCTTATTTGGTGAATCGCAATCAAGAATAGTTGTTTCTGTATCAATGGAAAACGAAGATGATTTTATCGATGCAATGATGGAGTATGGTTTGTCGTTCTCAACCTTGGGGCACGTGACTAAAGGTGAGTTGAGAATAGATGATATTCCTTTTGGTTTTATTGATGATTACAAGGCTGATTTCCAGATAAGTTCACCTTTTGATTGATTAATAATCATGTAAATAAAGTAAGATTTGTAATTGGCTTGTCTCGACAATTAATATATTTGCGGTTGGTTTCTCAATTCTAGTATTATGGAGAATCTTTGTTATCAGATTTATTAACCTTCAGAAAATATATTTTAGTGGTCAATCCATATAAAGATTTAGATAAAGGCAAGAAAGCTCAGGTTGCTTTAATGTTCAATAATATAGCTCGTAAATATGATTTTTTAAATCATTTTCTTTCTCTTGGAATTGATAAGCTATGGCGTAAGAAAGCCATAAAATTACTTCGATCTCACCAGCCTAAACGTATGCTTGATATTGCTACAGGTACTGGCGATTTTGCTATTGCAGCCTTAAAACTGAATCCTGATTCTGTTGTTGGTATTGATATTTCAACAGAGATGTTAGCAGTGGGAAGAGAGAAAATAACTAAAAAGGGATTAGAGCATAAAATTCAGCTCTTTGAAGGTGATTCTGAAAATATTCAATTCGAAAACAATTCATTTGATGCAATTACAGTAGGCTTTGGGGTTCGCAACTTTGAAAACCTAGAAAAGGGAATTAGTGAAATGCACCGTGTTTTGGATAAGGGTGGTAAGCTAGTTGTACTTGAATTTTCAAAGCCAAGAAATTTTCCTATAAAACAGATCTATAATTTCTATTTTTTCAAGATTCTACCTTTCTGGGGACGTATTGTTTCTAAAGATGTATCTGCATATACCTATTTGCCAGAATCAGTAGCGAATTTTCCTGATAGTGACAAATTTCTGGGAATATGTAGGACTTGTGGTTTCAAATCAGTTTCAGAGCAACGCCTAAGTTTCGGTATTGCTTCAATATATGTCGGAACGAAATAGAACAATAATATTTCAATAATTAAGTTATTTATTGAAACAACATACTAAAGCTTGAAGAAAATACTTATTATATTATTGCTCCTATTCTCGTCTAGCTATCTTTTTTCTCAAAGGGTATATAGCTCGGGTCGTGTCCAAAATAATCAAAAGGTTGATCAGAAACGATTACATTTTGGTTTTACTTTAGGTTTGAATTCTATGGATTATGCAATTCGGAATTCAGCTAAGGATAATTGGAAAGCAGAACAAGTGACTTTTTCTCCTGGTTTTTCAGTTGGAATCATTTCTGATTTGAAATTGCATGAGGATTTTTCTTTGCGTTTTCAACCAGGCCTAGAGTTTGGAGAGCGTACAATTTTATATTCCAATGATGATGATCTTGAAACGCCACCAGCTGAAACGACTTTGGAGAGCGTTGTCATAAACTTACCTTTATTGTTAAAATATAGAGCGAAGAGAATTGATAATTATCGTCCATATTTAGTTGGCGGATTGAGTTATAAGATGGATGTTCAGGCACCTACTAAGTTGGATGTTGAGGATGGCGTAATGGTCAGTTTAAAGCCAAACTACTTTTGTTTGGAAGTAGGAGCTGGTATTGATTTTTATTTGCCATATTTTAAGTTTGCAACAGAGCTTAAATTCTCTCTTGGCTTGCAGGATATTCTGAATCATAAGCTTGATCCAGAGAACCCAGAAGCAGACTACTATACGCATTCTATAAACAGAATGAGTTCGAAAGTGATTACGCTTTCATTTCATTTCGAATAACACACATATTTTTTACACCTTATATCATGATTACCGAAATTAATTTGGTTTTAAGTCCTCGCGATGCTTCTGATGAGAAGTTTTATAAATTTTTTGTTGCTAAAAACTTAAAAATTGAATCTAAAAGAATAAGTGGAATTCAGATTTTAAAACGATCTATTGATGCACGACAAAGGAATATTAAAGTAAATATGCGTTTTCGTGTAGCTTATGATGAAGTATTCCCTGATATAAAATTGTCTAATTTCACATACCAAGATGTTTCTGACAAAAAGAAGGTAATTGTTGTTGGAGCCGGACCTGCTGGATTATTTGCAGCTTTGAGATTAATCGAATTAGGATATTGCCCAATTGTATTGGAACGAGGTAAAAGTGTTGAAGACAGAAAAAAGGATTTAGCTTCAATTCATAAAAATAGAGTTATAAATCCAGATTCAAATTACAGTTTTGGAGAAGGAGGAGCTGGTACGTTTTCGGATGGAAAGTTGTATACACGTTCAAAGAAAAGAGGTAATCTGAAAAAGATACTTGAGGTACTTCACTTTCATGGCGCTCAGGAAGATATCTTAATTGATGCTCACCCTCATATTGGAACTGATGTATTGCCAAAGGTGATTGTTAAAATTAGAGAAAGTATTATTCAAGCTGGAGGTGAGGTTCGCTTCTCAACAAAGGTTAATCATTTATTGGTGGATGAAAACAAGATATCAGGAGTAAGAATTGAAAGTGGAGAAGAGATTAAAGCAGAATCAGTTATTCTAGCAACAGGTCATTCTGCTAGAGATATTTATTATCTTTTGGATTCACAGAAGATCGAGATTGAAGCTAAAACTTTTGCAATGGGGGTTCGAATAGAGCATTCGCAAAATTTAATCGATCAGATTCAATATCATAGTCCTGAAGGGCGAGGAGAATATTTGCCAGCAGCAAGCTATAGTTTTGTGCAGCAAGTCGAAGGAAGAGGTGTATATTCATTCTGTATGTGTCCTGGTGGAGTAATTGTGCCAGCCGCAACTGGTGAGAATCAACAGGTTGTTAATGGGATGTCATCTTCACGAAGAAATACAGCTTTTGCTAATGCAGGAATGGCTGTAGAAGTTATGGAGGAGGATCTTAGCGAATTTAAAGAGTTTGGTGCATTGGCAGGTTTAAAGTTTCAAGAGAGCTTAGAGAAGTTATCATTTGAAAAAGGAGGAGCCAATTTGTCTGCCCCTGCGCAAAGAATGAATGATTTTGTAAAAGGTATTCATAGTTCTGATCTTCCTGCTTCATCTTACCAGCCAGGATTAAAGAGTTCTGATTTGCATGAGTGGTTACCAGAAAACATTAGATATCGTTTGCAGGAAGGATTTAAAGCCTTTGGAAGTAAGTCTAAGGGTTTTCTTACTAATGAGGCTGTAATATTGGGTGTGGAATCAAGAACGTCGTCTCCAGTAAGAATTCCTCGTGATAATAAAAGCCTGCAACATGTTCAAGTTTCTGGATTATTTCCATGTGGCGAAGGAGCCGGTTATGCGGGTGGAATTGTTTCAGCAGCTATGGATGGTGAGCGTTGTGCTGAAGCCTTTCATAGTATGTTGTTTCAAGATTAAAGTTGGAACTATTAGATATAAAAAAGCCTTTTGAATTGAAATTCAAAAGGCTTTTCTTTTGCACGGGTGGAGAGACTCGAACTCCCGACACCTGGTTTTGGAGACCAGTGCTCTGCCAACTGAGCTACACCCGTCTGTAAACAAGTCGTTTTTTGCCTTGTCTGACGACAAAAGTAGGATAAATACTGACACCTGCAAGAGCTTCTGTTGATGAAATGGAAAGTTTTTTGATGTCCTAAAAGCCTTTATTTTGCTAGTGTTTTAAGTATGAGCTTTTTAGTTTGAGTTTTTTTTCTGTAAAATATTTAATGAAGTTTTCATTTTAAAGTGTTAAATTATGGATTAGGCTTAGTTGTTGATAACCTTTAAATAATTACTGTCATGAAAAATACCAAAAAAGAGTACAGTAATGGTGAAATTACTGTTGTATATCAGGCTGATTTATGTATTCATTCTGGTGTGTGTGCAAAGGGATTGTCTTCAGTTTTTAAACCCGGAGAACAACCTTGGATAAAGATAGATGCTGCGAGTAAGGAGGAAATTATGCAACAAGTTCAGAAATGTCCTACAAAAGCACTTTCATTTTATATTAATATATCTGATAAGAAAAGTAGTGAAGAGCCAGTAGCTTTAGAGTCTGGATTAAAAGTGAAGGTCTTATCAAAAGGGCCTCTAGTGGTTAAAGGTTCAATAACTTTGATTAATACAGATGGACAAAGAGAAATTAAATCAGGTGAAACATTTTTCTGCCGTTGCGGCACATCAAAAAATAAACCGTTTTGTGATGGGTCGCATAACGCTATTAATTTTGAAGACTAAAAAAAAGCCCTGATACATTATCAGGGCTTTTCAATTATACTAGAATATTATTTTTCTTTATTCTTTAGAATCTGAATTCTTAAAGCTTCAGTTACAAGTTCAGCAGCTGCTTCAAAAGAATTAGATTGCTTTTTTGCGAAAAGTTCATTCCCAGGAACGTTAACTTTGACTTCAACAACTTTATTTGCCTTAGGATCTGAATTCTCAATATTTAAAGTAACGCTGTAGTCACTAATATTATTATCAAACTTATTTAGTTTACTCAACTTCTGATTGATGAAAGCTTCAAGTTTTTTATCGGCTTTAAAGCCTACGGATTGCATCTTCATATTCATCACAGTTCCTCCTATATTTTATTGCCCCTAAGAGCATGAGTTAATATTTCGTTAAATAGTAACTGATCAGTAATAACTGTGCACATGTGGCTTGTAAAAGCCGTTTTGATTAATCTTTCTACATTGAAAATAGATAAAATGTTTGAATAAAGAAAACCTTTTGTGAAAAGAATTATGATGAGAAATGTTAATAAAACCTAAGGTGCTTATTACTAGGAGGAATAGCTGTGTAGATATTTATGAATATTTCTACAGTGAGTCTAGTTTTCCTTTTTAGCTTGGTTTCTAGAAACAGAATTTAGTACATGGTAAAGCTGGTCGTCAAGAAAATAATTTTCAAAATCAGCCATGATACCTTTAAAAAGCGGTAGCGTATTTCCTTCCATTATTAGTAACATATCACCTAAGTTATGGTCTGCAATTTGAATCGGAATGTAAATAGCTCTTTTACCTGATTTGAGTTTAAACTTTGTAATTGAGCCAGATTTGAATTTATTGATTTCTTCTCCAGAGTTGTTAATATATTTTTCACATCCTTTAAAATGGAAATTACCTCCAATGACATTGGCTCCAGGATAATTAAAAAAATCGATGATGAAATCAGCAATCTCTTTCTGAAAATCTTCGCAATTTTGATACGATTCTAATGCAACCTTATCCTTGATAATATCAAATTTTCTTGAAAGCTTGTAAGGGATAGATAGTATGGTGTAAAAATAAACACCAGATATAACTGCTAGAAGAGTACCTAGTATGGTGGCAGGTATTTGCCATACGCTAATTCCTAAAACTAATTCAACGCCATACCATGAGCATATAGACCATACTAATATCCAAAAGCTCAGAATTAATTGCAACGAGAATTTATAGATGGTTTCGAATGAGCTAAACATGGTATATTAAATTAGAGATTTGATTGTAACTTAAAGTTATTCAGATAATTAATAAATGCAAAATATTTTACCATCCTGAGGTGAAATAATTAGCTATTAGCTGAAGGTATTCTCCAAGACCACCAGGCTGTCTGAGATATTGAATAAAAGAGCCAGCTGTTTGTGCCAAAAATGAATTGCTTCCAACATAATACTCTGCAGCTCCTATGGCATATAAAATGAATAATGCATATAGAAAACCTAAAAGTACTACATGACGCTTTTTTAGAGCTTTGCTGAAATAAAAAATGGCTATCGTTATAAGAGTTACAATTAATAAGACGATACGAATATCAACAAGGGTTGAACCGGCTTCAGAGAATTCTATTTTTTGATCAGTGAATAACAAGAACAATGCTAATGGTAGTCCTAAGCTTATAGAGATGTCAAAAATGTTTGAACCTAGAATATTGGACAAAGAGTCATCGTAGTTTCCTTTTTTAGCATCTCGTATCGAAATGATGGTATCTGGTACACTGCTTGCAGCTGCAATTAATATAAGAGCAACAAAAAGTGGGTTGATTCTTAAAGAATCTGAAATGCCCTTGCAGCCTTCTACTAGTCCTGCGCAAGCTATTGCTATAACTAGGGTAGAGCTAATTAATAATAACCAACTTCTACGTTTTCTCCCTTTATTAGCTTTTAGTACATATTTTAAATATTTTCCATCATCACTATTCTCACTTGTCTGGGGTTCGAACCTTTCTCCCTTTTTCATCGATAGCATTGTGTATGCTAGGTATATAAAATAGAATAAAGTAAAAGCCCAGCCATGCCAATGTGTAATATATTTGCTAGAAAGTAGCACAATGAGTAAAAGTTCAGCTGCTAGAAGAAATAAACCATCTCGAAGAACAACTTTTTTGCTGATTTTTAAACCTATCACACCGGGAACAGTTGCAAGAACTGTTCCTATAACTAACATAGGTATAGCAATACTATTGAATATGGCAGAACCTGTATTACCACCAATACTCGCAGCTAAATCTCGGGCTAAGTTGGCATGAGTAGCAAATACAAGAAAAAAGACAGTTGTTAATAGTTCGGGAATTGATGACCCAATTGCATTTAATGAAGCTCCTTTAACTCCTTCGCTCATATTTCTACCTAGGTAGTCAGTTGCAACCTCAAATACATTGCATGATTGTGCAATTATAATAGAACAGAGTACCATTAATGATAAACCACCGTACCATGTGTGAAAAATGAGATTGAAGATGTCCATATTTTCTTAGAATAGATGTATTCTGAGCTTGTTTGTATTTACGTCCCGAAAATAAAGGTAATTTTTTTATTAAAATCGAGAAAGTGGATATTTAAATACCTTGAGCTTTTATTTTATTTAAACCCTGATCTTTTGAATTATTTATTAGTGAATCTAATTTAACAGATAGAATGTACTAATGTTTTAATCTAAAGCTTAATGACACTTACCTGGTGTTGTGAGAATTTGTTAAAGGGCTTTCTTAGCCTTCACAAGGTAGGTAGTAATCTTTTAAAGGGTTAATTAAAAGAATGGGATTTGGATAGTGCTTGATAAGGTGCTTAATCTTTTTAGAATTATATCTTAGAAAGAATACCCCTTGTGCTTTCCCAGTCATTAAAATAATAAGGTCTGATTCTTTAGTTGTTGATGTTTTGAAAGCCTCTTCGTCTATGTATCTGCTAGATAGTTCTGATTTGTGGATTTTATATTCAAAAATAAACTGAGAGAACATTTTTTTTGTAAATAGTAAGGTGTTCCTTATTGTTTTCATGAACACATCTTCTTTCTCCTTAGCCAGAATAAGTTGAACTATAGCATTGTTAAACCTGCCAAAATAACTAGCCCAAATCATTTTCTCTTTGGATTCTTTTTTATGATCTATTGGGAGGATGATATTTGAGTAATTTGTATGGCTCGAAGTATTTTCACCAACTAATAATGATGGGATTTTTGCATCAAGAATCCATGAGAATATGTTGTTTCTTAAAAAGAATTTGAAATCAGTTTTATCGTTTATATCTATAAGTAGAAATATAATATTGAGTTGTTTGATGTTTTTATTAGGTTGATCTTCTGAATCATCTAATGTGATGGCACTAACACTTTCGTGCTGGTTAATGTAATTTTCAATATCGATCTGACTAATTCTGTTTTTCGAGAAAGGGGAGGTAGATACTAGAACTTTAGATTTGAAAATGTCAGCAATTTTTAAGGCATGATTTAGAGCTTTTTTATTTGGGTCTAATTGCTGAATTAGAAGTAGTATATTTTGGTTTTTTTTATACATGTATTAAAGAAAAAAAGAGTTAAATAAGAAGGAGGAATGGCAAGCTTATTACTCCCCTTTTTAACTTAATGAATTAATTTTACGAATCTAAGATAATAATTGATACTGAAAACTCTTTTTAAAGAAGGATTATTCAGTTTTGATTGATTTTAAACAATTGCTGTAGTTAAGGTGATGCTTGATAAAATCAATTAAATTAAGATCAGTATTAATTAGTATTTAGAAACCAATGTTTTTTGTGAAGGCACTGCTTTGTTTCAAGTAAATACAGCATTTATAGCGTGTTTTTCAGCATGTTTACTTAATATTAACGTTTGATTTTTTTCTATGTGTTAGTTTACAGGAGTTTTCCTTATTAATACTCATTAAAAACTGTTGTGAAGCATAGTTATTTAGACTAAATATGTATTTTCTGTTTTTCCTTCTATTACACCTTTAAGCATTCTTTTATCTTACTCTATTTCTTATCTTAGCATCGTTGCTCATGCAAAACGCTGAACATAATCTAATGATTAAGAATGGTGAAGGTTTCTCAAATACTTGATGAGTTAAATGCTCAGATTGTCTGTGGTAATGCAGATTTAAATCAGGATATCGATTTTGGTTTTGCATCTGACTTAATGAGTGATGTCTTGACTATAGATTCTGATAACCTTTTGTTGGTTACTGGTTTGAATAACTTGCAAACCATAAGAACTTCTGAGATGTCTGACATTGAATATATATTGCTTGTTAGAGATAAAAAGACTTCTGAAGAGATGAAAGAACTTGCAGAAGAGAGTGGGATTACAATTATCGAGTGTAGTTATTCAATGTTTCGTACTTGTTCGCTATTGTGTAATATGGGCTTGGAGCCTGTTTATTAATTCTGACTGATGGATTTTAAGTTTGATATAGAAGGTGGTAATTTTTCAAAAGCGGGTACAGCTTCAAGTGATGTGAAAAAGGTGTTGAAAAAGCTAAATGTTGACCCAAAGCTGATTAAAAGAATTGTTGTTTCAATATACGAGGCAGAGGTAAATGTAGTTGCTCACGCCTACGAAGGTGAGATGAATGTCTCAATATTTCCAGAAAAGATAATTGTTCGTATTGTTGATAAAGGACCTGGGATTCCTGATATAGATCTTGCAATGCAGAAAGGGTACTCAACAGCTTCACCAGAAGTTAGAGAGATGGGCTTTGGAGCAGGAATGGGTTTGCCAAATATAAAGAAGAATACCAACGAATTGAATATTAAATCGGAAGTTGGCGTAGGTACAGAAATTGAACTAATTAACTATTTGAATTAGGATAATGGAGAAGCCGCCTTTTTATCACGCATTAAAAGTTGTCAAGGATGTCTGCATTGGGTGTACCCATTGTATGAATGTGTGTCCTACAAAGGCAATACGTGTGAAAAAAGGAATTGCTGATATTGATAAGAATGCTTGCGTTGATTGTGGTGAATGTCTTAAGGCTTGTCCTGTAGATGCGATAATTGTAGAGCAAGATGATTTTAATCAGATTTTTAGTTTTAAACAAAGGGTGGCATTGTTACCTACCGTATTGTTGGGACAATTCCCTGATGATATAACTGAGGATCAGATTTACTCTGTTATTCATGATATGGGGTTTACTCATGTTTTTGAGGTTGACGAGGCAGTTGATTTATTGATTGATGGCACAAAGGAGTACATGCGAAAGCATCCTCAGATGCGACCATTCATATCCAGTTTCTGTCCAGCTATTGTTCGGTTAATTCAAGTACGCTTCCCTTCTTTAGTTGAGAATATTGTACGCTTAAAACCAGTTGTTGATATTTCCTCTCAGTTCTATCGTAAGAAATTGATTGATGAGGGTTTTAAGAATGATGAGATAGGTATTTTTTACATTACACCTTGTGCGGCCAAAATTGCATCTGTTAAGTCTCCAGTTGGAGAAGAAGAACTTTTAATTGATGGTGTTATTAATATGGACTTTATATACAATAAAGTTATGTTGAGCATAAAGAAAAATAGCAAAGAAAAGCAAACTGTTTCGAATTATCGCCATTTATCAAAAAGGAGTATAGAGTGGACACTAACCAATGGTGAGGCGTCTCAATATGCAGGTCGATGTTTGGCTATTGATGAGATTCATAACGTGATTGAGTTTCTTGATAAGCTTGAAAATGAAGAAATTACAGATGTTGACTTTCTTGAGCTAAGAGCTTGTGATAGAAGTTGTACAGGAGGTGTTTTAAGTACGGAAAATAGATTTTTGGCAGTTGAGCGTTTAAGTAAACGTGCCAATAAAGATATAAAGAAGCAGAAGGAAACGATAGAAATGTATAGATCTTACCGTTCTTTCTTACTGGAAAATATGGCGATTTCAGAAATTGAACCACGATCAATATTAAGTCTGGATTCTGATATGATGATTGCCATGGGTAAAATGAAGAAGATTCAGCGTATTATGCGCGTTTTACCTGGTATTGATTGTGGAGCTTGCGGTGCGCCTAAGTGTAAAGTTTTAGCTGAGGACATTGTTCAAGGTAAAGCTAAAATGAATCAGTGCGTATTCCTTCAGAAAATGCTTACAAAGGAAGAATTAATAAGCCCACAAGAATCTTTCGATATTTCGGAGAGTACATGGGGTAAAGAACGTTTTGAAAAGAAGACGATTAAAAATAAATAACAATGAAAGTAAGTGATATTGTTGAAAAATTAGGTTTAAAAGTTTGTTCTGGAAAACAAGGCTTAAATAAGGAAATTGAAGGTGGTTATACATCAGACTTATTAAGTGATGTTATGGGTAATGCCGATGCTGATCAGGTATGGGTAACGCTTCAAACTCATAAGAATATCATGGCAATTGCTTCATTAAAAGAATTAGCTGCTGTCATTTTGGTTAAAGGATACGAGCCCGAAGAGGATGCTGCAGAGCAAAGCAACGAAGAAGGAATTCCAATTTTATCATCGGAAGAAGAAGCCTTTGAGTTGACAGGAAAGCTTTATAAGCTAATTAGTGATGAATAATTGAAGTTATGCGAACGTTTAGAGTCGATTTACACACACACACAGTTCTTTCTCCTTGTGGAGACTTGGAGATGAGTCCTGTTAATATTGTGAAGAAGGCAAAAGAACGTGGTATTGATATTATAGGAATAAGTGATCACAATTCGACCTTGCATGCTCCTTTGGTAAAGAAATTAGCTGCAAAAGAAGGAATCGTTGTGATGATGGGCGCAGAGGTGACTACTAAAGAGGAAGTGCATTGTCTTTGTTTTTTTGAGACTGAGGATAATTTAGCTGTTTTTCAGAAGTATTTGGAGAACCATTTACCACATATCCCTAACGATAGCGATAAGTTCGGTTATCAGGTTGTGGTGAATGAGGAGGAAGAGATTTTAAAAGAAGTGGAGTGGTTGTTGATTTCGGCAATAAGCCAAAGTATTGATCAGTTGGAGAAAAAGGTTCACGAATTGAATGGTTTATTTATACCAGCTCACATAAATAAAATGCGTGATAGCATTATTTCGCAACTGGGCTTCATTCCTCCTAATTTGAATGTGGATGCTCTCGAATTGACCCGACATATAAGTAAAGAAGCATTTTTAAAGAAGAATGCCTATTTGAAAGATAAAACATTTATTAAAAGCTCCGACGCTCATTGTATTGATTTGGTTGGAGATGTTTATACCGAATTCCTTATGGATGAGGCCAGCTTTAAAGAAGTGAAAATGGCTTTAAGAAATGAAGAAGGAAGAATGGTTGATTTTTAAAAGAAGACGATGAGAGATTTATCAGAACATATCATGGATATTATTCAAAACTCGGTAAGAGCAAATGCAACTCTTGTTGAACTTGAAATATCAGAAGATATGGTTGAGGATAAATATACCTTGTTGTTTAAGGATAATGGCTGTGGTATGTCTGAAGAAGTTCTTGCAAAGGTTTCTGATCCTTTTTTTACATCACGAACAACACGAAGGGTAGGTTTGGGAATATCGCTATTAAAGCAAAATGCTGAACAGACTGGCGGTAGTTTGAGAATTTGGTCTAAAGAAGGTGAAGGAACTCAGCTTGAGGTGATTTTTTCTCATTCTAATATTGATAGACCAGTGTTAGGGAATATAGCCGAAACCATGATGTTGTTAGTTGGAGCTAATCCTGAAATGGATTTTTTGTATAAGCACACGACTTCAGGTGGTGAATATGTGTTTGATACAAAAGAAGTAAAAGAAGTTTTAGAAGGGGTTTCGTTAAGTAATCCCAATATTCTGGTTTATATAAAAGAGATGATAAACGAGAACCTTAATACAATAATATAAATAGAATTTAATTTTTAACCTTTAATATTTGAGATTATGGCAAAAGTAAAATCTCTTGCAGATCTGAAGAAAATGAAAGATAATCTTCAGTCGAAAATGGATCTTAGAGAAAAGAGTGATGCTCCAAACAGTATGGTGCAAGTTAAAGTAGGTATGGCTACTTGTGGTATTGCTTCTGGTGCAAAAGAGGTCATGAATTTCTTTATCGAAGAAAGTGCGAAAAGAGGAATTTCAGCTGTTGTTACCCAAACTGGATGTATGGGCTACTGTTATGCAGAACCAACTATCGAGGTTATTATACCTGGTAAAGATCCAATTGTTTTTGGTGATGTTGATGTAAAAAGAGCCGATGAAATTATTGAGAAATACATTAAGAATGGTGAATTGGTTGATGGGATTATACCTGTAAACTATAATACTATTGACTAATATCTAAACCTAAACACTGTTATGGAAAAGTATAAAATGCATATTCTTATTTGCGGAGGAACAGGGTGTAGAGCATCTGCAAGTGAGCTTATTCAATCTAATTTAGAAAATGCACTTAAAGCTAAGGGGCTTGAGGATGAAGTGCAGGTAGTGACGACAGGTTGCTTTGGTTTTTGTGAAAAAGGACCAATTGTGAAAATTCTTCCAGATAACACATTCTATGTTGAAGTGAAGCCTGAAGATGTTGATGAAATTATCGAGGAGCATATTATTAAAGGACGTCAGGTAATGCGTTTACTTTATACAGATCCGGATAAGAAAGAAACTGTAAGTGATTCGAAGCATATGGATTTTTATAAGAAACAAATTCGTATTGCTCTAAGAAATTGTGGGTTTATTAATCCAGAGAATATTGACGAATATATTGCTCGCGACGGTTATTCTGCACTGGGTAAGTGTTTTGAAATGACTCAGCAAGCTGTTATTGATATTGTAAAAGCATCAGGTCTACGCGGACGAGGAGGAGGAGGATTCCCAACTGGTTTGAAGTGGGAGTTTGCATCTAAGAACGATGCTGATCAGAAATATGTAGTTTGTAATGCTGATGAGGGAGACCCAGGCGCATTTATGGACCGTTCTATTCTTGAAGGTGATCCTCATTCAGTACTTGAGGCAATGGCTATTTGTGCTTACACAATGGGTGCTGATATAGGTGTGATTTATATTCGTGCCGAGTACCCACTTGCTATTGAGCGCTTGAAAGTTGCAATTAAGCAAGCTCGCGAGTATGGTTTATTAGGTAAGGATATCTTAGGTTCTGGTTTTAACTTCGACGTTGAAATGCGTTATGGTGCTGGAGCTTTTGTATGTGGTGAAGAAACTGCTTTGATCCACTCGATGGAAGGTCTTCGTGGTGAGCCAACGGTTAAGCCTCCTTTCCCAGCGGAATCAGGGTATAATGGTAAGCCAACTAATGTTAACAATGTTGAGACTTTTGCTAATATCCCTGTTATTATCAACAAAGGTGCTGAATGGTTTAGTTCTATTGGAACAGAAAAATCAAAGGGTACAAAGGTTTTTGCTTTGGCAGGAAAGATTAATAATGTTGGTTTGATCGAGGTGCCTATGGGTACTACGCTTCGTGAAGTAATTTACGAAATTGGTGGTGGTATCAAAGATGGAAAGAAATTTAAGGCTGTTCAAACAGGTGGTCCTTCAGGTGGTTGTTTAACTGAGAAACACCTTGATACACCTATCGATTTTGATAATCTTCTGGCAGCTGGTTCTATGATGGGGTCAGGTGGTATGATTGTTATGGACGAGGATAACTGTATGGTTTCTATGGCAAAATTCTATCTTGAGTTTACCGTTGAAGAATCTTGTGGTAAATGCACCCCTTGTCGTGTTGGTAATAAGCGTCTTCATGAAATGTTAGATAAGATTACTGAAGGTAAAGGAACTTTACAAGATTTAGATTTATTGCGTAATTTGAGTGGTGTAATTAAAGATACATCTCTTTGTGGTTTAGGTCAAACGTCTCCAAACCCTGTTTTATCTACTCTTGATAATTTCTATGATGAGTATTTAGCTCACGTTGTAGATCACAAGTGTCCTTCGGGGCAGTGTAAAGCATTAATGCAATATATTATAGATCCAGAGCTTTGTGTCGGCTGTACACTTTGTGCTCGTAATTGTCCGGTTGATTGTATTGCTGGAGAACGTAAAGAAGCTCATATTATCGACGTTGAAAAATGTATTAAGTGTGGTGCTTGTATGGATAAGTGTAAGTTTAATGCCATTAGCATACAATAAGGAGGATTGAAAATGGAACAAATGATAAAATTAACCATTGATAATAAAGAGGTAGAGGTTGCGAAAGGAACCACTATGCTTACAGCTGCAAAGCAGATTGGTGTTGAAATACCAACTCTTTGTCACATGCATCTTGAGGATATGAATATTGAGCATAATCCAGGTGGATGTCGTATTTGTGTTGTTGAAGTTGACGGTAGAAGAAACTTAGCACCTTCATGTAACTCAAAATGCGAAGCTGGAATGAATATCAAAACTCACTCAATGAGAGTTTTGAATGCACGTAAAACAGTAATGGAGCTGATGCTTTCTGATCATCCATTCGATTGTCTGGTTTGTGCAAAATCAGGTAATTGTGATTTACAGACTATTGCTCAAAATCTGGGTGTTCGCGAAATTCATTATGCAGGAGCCAAATCTACATATAAGGTTGATACGTCTCCAGCTATCATTCGTGATATGGATAAATGCATCATGTGTCGTCGTTGCGAAACAATGTGTAATGATGTACAAACTGTTGGTGCTCTTTCTGCTATTAATCGCGGATTTGAATCTGTAGTTGCTCCAGCTTTTGAAATGGATCTTGAGAAATCAACCTGTACGTATTGTGGTCAGTGTGTCGCTGTATGTCCTACAGGTGCTCTTACTGAGAAAGATCATACTAATCAGTTGATTAGAGATCTTGCTAACCCTAATAAAACTGTTGTCGTTCAAACTGCACCTGCTGTTCGTGCTGCTTTAGGTGAAGAGTTTGGTATGGAAGTTGGTACTTTGGTAACGGGTAAAATGGTTACTGCACTTCGTAACTTAGGTTTCGATAGCGTATTCGATACTGACTTTGCTGCTGACCTTACTATTATGGAGGAGGGGACTGAGTTGCTTCAGCGTCTTGGTGCTCACCTTAAAGGTGACAAAGATGTTAAGTTGCCAATTCTGACTTCATGTTGTCCTGGTTGGGTAAATTTCTTTGAACATCACTTTCCAGAGATGAAAGATATTCCTTCAACAGCTCGTTCTCCTCAACAAATGTTTGGTCCTATTGCTAAGAATTATTTAGCTAAAGAAATGGGTGTTAAACGTGAGGATATGATCGTTGTTTCTATTATGCCTTGTTTGGCTAAGAAATACGAATGTCAGCGTGATGAGTTTAAGGTTGATGGTGATCCGGATGTGAACTATTCTATCTCAACTCGCGAATTGGCGAACTTGATTAAGCAAGCTAATATGGATTTCGTTACACTTCCAGAAGAGGATTTTGATAATCCAATGGGAGAGTCTACAGGTGCTGGTGTAATTTTTGGTACTACTGGCGGTGTTATTGAAGCTGCAACTCGTACAGCTTACGAAGTTTATACTGGGAAAACGCTTGAGAAAGTTGATTTTAACGCACTTCGTGGTATGGAAGGTATTCGTAGTGCTAAAGTTGATTTCGATGGCTTAGAGCTTAATATAGGTATTGCACATGGACTTGGAAATGCACGTAAGTTGCTTGAAGAAGTTCGTGATGGCAAATCAAATTACCATGCAATTGAAATCATGGCTTGTCCTGGTGGATGTATTGGTGGTGGTGGTCAGCCATTGCATCATGGTGATACTTCTGTCTTAGCTAAGCGTGCTGCTGCACTTTATCGAGAAGATGCTGGTAAAGCAATTCGTAAGTCTCATGAAAATCCATACATTATAAAGTTGTATGAAGAATTTTTGGGTAAGCCTTGTGGTGAATTGTCGCATAAATTGCTGCATACTCACTATTTCGACAAGAAAAATGAAATCGAAATTGAATAGTATTACAATGGATTTGAGAATTGAGATGTGAGCTTTTAGATTTTTGCATCTGACTCATATCTCATATCTATAATCTCATATCTTAAATATAAGTATTATGGCAAAAATAAAATTAGCAAAAGATAAGATTGAAAAGCTTATCGATATTTGCAAATCATTTAATAATGAAGGTAGCGAGCTGATTAATGTTCTTCATCAAGCTCAGCATAACTTCGGTTATCTTCCTGCTGAAGTTCAGGAAGTTGTTGCTCGTGAATTGGATGTATCAGTTGCTCATGTATATGGAGTTGTTACTTTCTATTCATTCTTTACTATGGTGCCTATGGGCGAATTCCCTATTTCGGTATGTATGGGTACAGCCTGTTATGTACGTGGTGCTGAAAAGGTATTGGAAGAATTAAAGAAGCATCTAAAAGTGCCTATCGGTGAAACAACTGAGGATGGTAAATTTTCTATCTCATGTTTGCGTTGTGTAGGTGCTTGTGGTTTGGCTCCAGTTGTAACAATTGGTGAACGTACTTATGGACGTGTGGCTGCAGGTGATGTTGCTGACATTTTGAAAGAGTATCAAAACTAAGTTTTGATTTCAATGATAAAAAAGTCTTCGGAATTTCCGAGGGCTTTTTTGTGTCAGATAGATGAGTTTGTATTGTGGGAAAATTATTCTAAATTCAATAATCTAATTATGTTGTTGGAAATGTAGTATTACTTCAATAGATCGATATGTCTTTCAGAAAGCATTTAAAAACCTATTTCTCGTTTTCGGCTTCCGAAAGGAGGAGTTTGATTGTTCTTCTAACTATTTTGTTAGGAGTTTTTGTGTATCCGTCACTTATATCTAACGATAATGTGCCTATTGGGGAACAGGATGTAGAGAAGCAACAGGAGTTGGATAGTTTGTTGATTGCCTTGACGATTGAGTCAAGATTTAAGGTGGAGGATGTTAGGCATCAGAAATTATTCCCTTTTGATCCGAATCAAATTGACAGTTTAGATCTGTTATTATTGGGCTTTTCACCTTATGTGGCTAAGAATCTGTTGGCCTATAAAAAATCTGGAGGGAATATTGCTTACAAAGCTGATTTAAAGAAGATATATGGTATGACGGATGATTTGTATCATGAGCTTGAGCCATATGTGCAAATTGCCCCTAAAATGTTTTCTGATGAACCTAAGTTTAAAACAAAATTGAAGCCTTTTGATCTTAATAAAGTTGATTCGTTAGATTTATCGAATTTGGGTTTCTCAATATTTCAAGCGAATAGCATTCTTCGTTATAGAAAAGAGTTTGGGCAATTTAGAAAGAAGGAGGAGTTGAAGAAGGTTTACGGAATAGACTCATTTGATTTTAAAAAGTATGAGAAATATATTCTGATAGAATTAGATGATTTTGAGACTAAAACATACTTGTTCCCTTTTGATCCAAACTTAATAAGTAGGAATGCTTGGGATAGCTTAGGAGTTAAGTCAAGTGTTGTTAGTAGGATAAATAACTTTCTATCAAAGGGTGGTCAGTTTTATAAAGCTCATGATTTGATGAGAATTTATGATTTTGATTCCTTGAAGTATGTTGAGTTGGAGCCTTATATCAATATCCCCCAGGATCCAATTGTTGAAAATATTCAGGTTGATTTGAATAATGCGGATTCTACTCAGTTGATTAGTTTGCCAGGTATAGGTCCGTATTTTACCACCTGTATTCTTAATTACCGTGAGAAATTAGGTGGTTTTTATAGTTTGTATCAAATGAGTGATATA
>JADGEF010000192.1 GCA_016744515.1 Marinifilaceae bacterium
CTGACAGATTTGCCTACTTCATGTAGATCAAGTCCGTCAGGTTTTTTATATATTCTTATGAATTTAAGCTTCAAATAGTACTTCAGCTTACTTTTTCACTTCAACAGTTTGCGGTATTAACTTAGGATCATAGTTCAATTTACCTTCAGATTGGGCTACAATTGCAGCGACTGTCGTGTCACCAGTTACATTCACTACTGTTCGCAACATATCCAACGGTCTATCAATACCCAAAATTAATGCAAGCCCTTCAACAGGTATTCCCACAGAAGAAAGAACAATGATCAACATCACAATACTTCCACCTGGTATTCCTGGTGTCCCAATAGAAGCCAAAGTGGCAGTCATCACAATTAATAGTTGGTCGTAAATATCCAAAGGCACTCCAAATACCTGTGCGATAAATACGGCTGCTATAGCTTGATAACAACTCGTTCCATCCATATTAATAGTAACCCCTACAGGTAAAACAAAACTTGCTACTTCGTTCGCAACTCCTAAGTGATTCTCTGCTCTATCGAGAGTAACAGGCAATGCCGCAGCTGAAGAAGAGGTTGAAAATGCTAAAAGTTGAGCTGGGCTTATTTTTTTATAAAAATCCTGATACCTAATAGGTGTAAACAAGCGTAAGAAAAGTGGATAAATGATGAAGATCATGACCAAAAGACCAAGTATCACAGTAATGGCATATAAACCTAATGCTGCAAATAAATCCACGTCTCCCGAGAAATCGACAATCAATCCTGCTATAAGCGCAAACACACCATAAGGCGCAAAAGCCATAATCAGATCGATTATTTTAAGGATAATAGCATCTATCCCATCGAAAAAATCTTTTACCACAGCTACTTGCTTCTTTTCTAATAAGACCATAGCAATACCAAAAAGGATAGCAAAGAAAATAATCTGCAACATCTTGGTATTATCACTTGCTGCTTTAAAGAAATTAGAAGGAACCATATCAACAAAAAATTGAAGTGGCGATTCGTCTTTAACCTTAGCTGCCTGATCCTTTTTAAAATCTACCGTACTATTAAATCGCTCTTGAAGTTCAAGCTTTTTCTCCTCAGGGAATGTATTCCCAGGCTGAATGGTATTAACCAAAATCAAACCTGAGCTCACAGCAATTATGGTTGAGAGCACATATAGAGAGATGGTTTTAAAACCAATGCGAGAAAGCTTAGATATATTTGAAAGACTCGATATGCCTTTAACCAATGATACAAAAATCAAGGGTACAGCAATTAATTTGAGAAGATTAAGAAAGATGGCTCCCCAAGGCTTAATCCAATTCATGGTAAACTCATCCCAACCGAACTGAACTGCAATAAGACCAGCAATTGCGCCTAGTCCCATACCAATTAAAATTTTCACATATAAAGGCATCTTCTTCTTAGTCATATCCTACTTTTTTTAAATAAAGTCTAAATATACAATAATTTACGAATGAAGAATGATGAGTTAGGAATGATGAGTTAGGAATTATGAGTTATGAATTATGAGTGATGATTTAGAATTCTCAAAATCTGTGAAAACCAGTGTAATCTGTGGTCAATTTAAAGATCATGATATTCACAGAATGACAAAATTTTCAGAATTAGTAAAATAAGAGTATTCATTATATACAATCTCCAAGAATCGGCGTAATCTGCGGGAGAACTCATAACAGATGAGATTGAATTATGAATTAAAATCTGTGAGAATTTGCGTCATCTATGGTTTATCTCTTTTAAAATCATATTTAATCAGTGTCTTATTTAAATTTTGGTAAAAGAAAACCCGAAAGTCAAGGACTTCCGGGTTATATCTTTACAGAGCAAAAACTCTGATTAGTTTCTTTGATTGATTAGCAAGAACATCCGCCACCACATCCACCTGGCTCACATCCGTTAGCTTCAGCTTTAATAGCATCCATTTCTTCTGTAGTAGCTTCGCGAACCTCGATAACTTCACCTTTGAAAAACAAATCGTCACCAGCTAATGGGTGATTAAAGTCCATCTTAATTGTAGCTTCACCTAGTTCAAGAACGATACCGTTCATACGACGTCCTGAGCTATCTTGCATAGGAACAACGTTACCTTCTTTAATCATTTCTGAATCAAACTCACCGTTTACTTCAAAAATATTCTTTGGCAATTCGATAACAGCCTCTTCTGAAGCAAGACCATAAGCCTCTTCAGTAGCCAATTTGAAATCGAAATTAGCACCTGTAGATAATCCCATAAGGTTAGCTTCGAATTTTTCTAGCATTTGTCCAGCACCAACATGAAAAGTTAATGGAGTTTCAGCAACTGCTTTCTCGATGATTTCACCTTCAAGTTCAGTTCTTAACTCATATATAACTGATACAACCTTATCTTTAGCAATAGTCATAACTTAAATCTTTAAATAATTGATAAATTTTGCACAAAGAAAAGCTTTTTATTTGGCATGACAAATAAAAAAAAGAGTTTTTGGTCTATTATTAAGAGAGATTCTAATCTTTAGATGAATTTTTTGTACTTAAATAGATAATTAGAATGAAAATCGGATCTTTGTAAAAATATTATCTCAGTAAATGAGATAAGCGATCAAATGGCAATAATGGAAGACAATCAGACTAAAAATAAAAAACCATCGACTAAGCACCAACCTAAAGGACTTACCATTCTTTTCGAGGACAAAGATATTATCGTCGTAAATAAAGTTAGTGGTTTATTAACCATGGCTAGTGCTAGAGAAAGAGAAAAAACAGCCTATTTCTTACTAACTAAGTACGTGAAGAAAGGAAGTCCTAAATCTAAGAACAGAGTCTTTATTGTACACCGTTTAGATAAAGATACATCTGGTGTTTTGGTCTTTGCAAAAACAGAGAAAGCAAAATTTTTCCTTCAGGATGAGTGGCAAAGCTTCAGTAAAAAGTATGTGACAGTTGTTGAAGGCAAAATGCGTGAGAAAGAAGGCATTATTACTTCCTATTTAGCCGAGAATAGTATTCATCGTGTATTCTCTGTAAGAAATGCTGAAAAAGGTAAATTTGCCAAAACAGGCTATAAGGTTATTAAAGAATCTGAACGATTCAGTTTAATTCATGTTCATTTGTTTACAGGTCGAAAAAACCAAATTCGTGTTCATTTCTATGAGCAAGGTTGCCCTGTAGCTGGGGATAAAATTTATGGCGAAAAAAGTATTGGAATTAAACGTCTTGCACTTCATTCTGCACAATTAACTATCAGACATCCTCATACTAATAAGGAGATGACATTTGAAGCCAATACGCCCTCCTACTTCAAACAACTCATTAAATAAACTTAAGGTATTTCGGCATATAAAATAGTAAACCCAGGCCACACGAGTGACTTGGGTTTTGTTTCATATCATCTTTATTTCATTTTACATGGAAATAAAGTTCGATCAAATCGTTTAATAGACACAGATTTAAATGATTTAAAGATGATTGTTTTTTTCTTAATCCTGAAAAAGCATGTTTAATAAGCGCTTAAAATAAACAGGTGCTTCAAAACAAAATTGCTCCGCTCGAACAAGAAATATTAAGATTTCTTATTTAAGCGAAGCAATTTTTAAATAAACAATTAAAATGCTACAACAGTGAAACTAATACAATGGTTCGGTAAAATTTTGTTCTGTATTAATAATGAGTGTGTTTGACAATCTGTGATATTTTACTAATGTTATTGAATATTAGAAGTTTGCAAATCATCTCAAATCTCATATCTCACGAACTGTTGTAATAGGCACCCTAAGTAATTCGTGAACCTATTTTAAATGCGTTAGCCTTGATGCCTAGTTTTCAATGGCAACTTCTTCATCCCTCTTACTTTTTCTTCTTTTTACGGCCTGATTTACCTCGTTAATTATATCCGATACAGCCTTAGCAAAATCAGCATAAAGCTCACTGTTTACCTGGTTCATAGCTTTTAGGTAAACCACAATTTTACCGTTAATAATTGTAAGAACTTCTTTCTTAATTTCACTAGCCGATTGTGTTAGATCTTCTTTTGTTTTTTCTTCGTCCCAAATCGTATCGGCTGTTCTAAAATCGTTCTGGGCCGTTTGTAAACCGGCTATCAGCTCGGCACACCCCAATACGGCAGCGATATCAGGCTGTAAACTTAAGTCGGCATAATCTTTCAGCATCGACTCTATTAAGGACGATTCAATTAAATAACTCTCCTTAATCATTTTTATACCATACTTTACGAAGATAGCATACAACTTGGTAGCCGATGCGCTTATTTCGGCATTGGGATTATGCATAGCACCCAGTAGTAGGTAGTTTAAGGCCTGCACCTTGTCGTCTCTCACAATATCTTTATCATCTAAATTAGACTCAGCCTTGCTGCGATTTATCGCCACGCCCAACAAATCCGATTTGTCGTGTAAGTAGCTAAAAAGACCTGCCAAGTAAGAATCGCTCTCTAGGCTTTGTTTTGTGTAGGTTAAACCTAATTTTACCGATACCGAGTTTACTTCGGTAATACGAGATTGAGGGGATAAATTTGAAAACATCATTTAAATTTTTAGAGTTAATATTCGTTTTTAAAAATTACATGTTCACTACAAAATACATAATGTATTTTTTCAGTAAAACGAATTTACAAAAAAAATATCTAAACAAAAAAATAAATAGTGCTTTATGTAACTGACAATAAGACCTAGCTAGTATTTGTTATGATACACCATACTTATACACACTGCTATTTCACTACAACTACATATTAATATTTCTCTTAAAACATGGCGAACTTTTATCGAATTCATTACAAATTTATAATTGCTTTCTTCTTCTGCGGTAAAGCCTACATAAACTTATATAGCCTTCATTCTTCTGCGGTAAAGCTTATATAAACTTATATAGCCTCCCTTCTTCTGCGGTAAAGCTTATATAAACTTATATAGCCTCCCTTCTTCTGCGGTAAAGC
>JADGEF010000193.1 GCA_016744515.1 Marinifilaceae bacterium
TTTGTAAGTATCTGTTTAACAAGAGCCGTATGAATTGAGAGGTTCACGTACGGTTCTGTGAGAAGTCAGGGGTGAAACTCCCCTGGCTTACTCGACTATGGGTTGGGGGTTATTCATTCTCAATATTCACATACCCAAAATCTTCTTTGAATTTCCTTCTAAAGTGTTTCGCAAATTCAACTTGAATAGTTTTCATCATATCAACTAGTTCATTATAATTCTCACGATATTCTTCAAAAGCACAAGTCTTAGATTTTTTTAATTCTTCTAATTCTGTTCGTATTATCTCAGTATTGTCGGTCTTCACATCTGCTTCATTAATGAGATTTTCATGATGAAAAGCTATTTCTTCAAGAGATATTAATAAACGTTGGACTTGATTGTGCCTCTTTATTGTCTCTGAATAGATTTTTGAAATAGATTTCGCAAATTCTAAATCTTCATCATAAATACCTAAACGTCTAAAGTACTTTTGAAATTCTCTATTATTATTTTTAAGTTCATTTATCGTTTCTCTAAGGTTAGGTAGATTATCATGATAAGTCAACAGTATGTCTGCTATTTGAAAACTATTTATCCATTTATAATAGCTATCATAACAGTTGATCATATTATTTTTAATTTCAACGTACCAGTCCATATTACGTTGATTATTAAAAGATATTGCATTTTTTACACTTTCAATTTCTTTTGTAATCGCTCCAATATCTTCTTTTGTTGCAACATTTTTCCCCTTTTCTTTAATATAGCTCTTCGATAGAATAAGAAGTAAACCTGACAAGAGAATCAAGATGTCTAATACAATTCTAATAATTAATTCTGTTTCCATATATTGATCGTTTTCTTCCCTTACCCATAACGGATGGCGCTATGTAACGTAGGCGCCTTAGGAACTGTTAAGAAATAACATGACTACAACACAATCACATCAGTCTGAAAATCAAGAGTTGTAAAATACAAAACAATCATGTTATACCGTAATGCTTCCTTAGTTGATTTATGTTTTAAATTTTATAAAAAGGAAAGGTAGCTATTTTAGAGTTACATTTAACTATAACTATTCTAAAATGGCTACCTTGCCGTTGCTCATTAAAAGCTCTAATCCTTCGAAAACCTGCTACCCGCCTATGTTATATGAGCGCGTGTTACCACCAGTATTAACTACTAGTTCATTTTATTCAATAAGTCTTTTTACCAAAACATCTACATCGGTATAAGGATTTAATTCATAACATTTTTTATTCTTGAGAATAGTGTCTTTTTCAATTTCACTTCTTAACCATTTTGCATTTTCAAAGGCTCTATTCAGATTATCAGGATGCATCAATATATCCATTAATGATTTTAAACTTTCTTTGTTATTGCTTTTTTGATAATCCTCAAGTGGAGTGTTTATTCTAATGTAACCAGCTAAACAAACTTCACCTTTGCAACCAGTTTCTGAATTACAGGTTATTGGAATACCCTTTTTATCCTTACATTCACTTACAGAAAACATAGTTTTATTTTTCTCGAAATGTAATAATATCCAATGTTCAAATGAACGACTTGTAAATCCAATTTGAACTTTTTTGTCATTTACCTCCTGTTCAGCTTTTTCATACGCCTCTTTATGATGGGTGTGACCATCCTTATCAAAAACAGCCCATAACTCTTCATACATTTCCTGTTCTTCTTCAATCAACTGTGCTTGTGCGATATAACGCAAAGGCAATGCTTTAACAGAGTCATATTTCTCGCCCCCTTCTACATCGCCGTACAAGTGCTTGCATAACTCTTTAAGAACATTCTGCTCACTGATTTTTCGTTTATTGGGATTAGTAAATTGTCTTTTCTTTCTCTTCCCAAGCTCTGAAGGTTTGGAAATTGGGATGTCGTTTGGAATTGTGTTATTATCAGAGACCTCAACTATATCCCAAATATTTTTCTTATATGAAAAATATGTAGCAATATACTCAAAGTAATCATGCTCTGTTTTAGTTCCTTCACAAACTATAAGAATACTTCTTTTCAGTTTCCTTTTCGCCATTGTTTAAAAGTTATCGTACATTTTTGACATAAGGAATTGCACCAAATTTACCACCTAAATACCATTTCTCAAAAGGAACATCTTCTCTAACTCCCTCAAAATCTTGAGCTGAGAATAGTTCTGTTTCTCCAAATTCATTTTTCTGGGTAAACCATATTTGATCTGAACGGAACTCTTTGTTTAGTATAAAAGTTTCATGTGTTGTAAATATAAGCTGAGAATCACCTTTATGATTACTCTGAAAGAAATTAATCAATAATTTAGTTAAAATCGGATGTAAACTACTATCTAATTCATCAAAAAATATAACACCTCCTTGATTCATCGTTTTGATGATAAGACTTGCCAATGCAAACAACTTATTTGTTCCAAATGATTCATCTGAAAATGGTAAAGCATATGTAGTCACTTTTTTGTTTAAATCATATACATTATGCTCGCCATATAAGATTTCATTTTTCTTTACTCTGTTAATAGAACGATTTTCGCCAATCTCAATAGTTTCTTTTTCTTCTATAGGTTTATCGGAATCAATAATTAATGATTGTATTTGTGTGTCAGCCTCTAAAATTAACTTTTCTATTTGCTCAACTAATGATTTGTTTTTTGTTTTTTGCAAGTCTGTTTTCATGTAGTCGGCTAAACGCCTAACCCAACTACTATCAGTTACGTTCCAGATTTCTAATTCATTAAAATATGTATATACTGGAGAAATAGTAGTATGATAATTTTCTGCTTTACCAAAAAGTGTGATAAGAGGAAGTTTCTTAAAAATCTCATACTTTTTATAATTAAAATTCTTCCCAAGTTTAACAATGTGGATGTTTTCATCATCTTCTTTTTTTTCCACTCCTCTTTTAAAAATAGCTTGTGCTTTTTTCTTCGGAAAATGATATAATGATTCTTCTATTATTTCATCTTGTCCTAAAACTAATTTGTAATGAAATTTATTTCTTGCCTTTGTTAAAAAAATAATTTCAAATTCAGTTGGTTGATTGACTGTTTTCGTGTTGAATAAAAATGGTTCGTAAACCGAAATAGGCTTATCTATATCAACTTCATTGGATCCTAAAATAAATCGTCTTAGTTCAAATAATGCTCGAATTATATTTGACTTACCTGATGCATTTGCTCCATATATACCTACAGCCTTTGTTAGTTTGATCTCAGAGCCATTTGTCAAATCAACCTTGAAAGTATTTTCAGATTTGCTTCGTGCACCACTTGCTATCATAGAAAACAGCTGTTTTTCATGGAAAGACCGATAGTTTGTTATTGAAAATTCAAGAATCATACCCTTAAGTTTAATATTACGTTTGTTTTGTGCAAAAATAAGCACATTAGGGATACAAAACAATCTAATTCTCTTATTTTATGAATTTATATTGTTTTGATAAAGCCGTGCAGTCATATTAATGCTCGTTACTATATGCACCATATAGTGCATATATATTTACTATGTCGTGATTAAAAGTGCACAATACATACCCTATAGGTCAGTATTGTGCACTTTTCTGTAAGAAAAGCCAATCCCTGTTTTGCAAGAACCTGATTGTTACAGTTCATAAATTTAATCTCTTTGGGTTAAATTCCCCGCCCCTTGGGGCGAAAAAAAATAAAAATAATCCATCATGATACCCCGTCTGCTTGCAGCGGGGAGATTCATTAATTTGAAGTAAACATCATAAGTAAATAAGGTAAAATATTTTGTAGAATAACTACATGTCGCAGACTATACTGGGTTTGCGAAAAAAAACACCTCAAGCTTTCGCTTGAGATGCTCTGGTCTAATTGTAAGTAGTAGTTGTTATTAAAAAATGATGCCTATGGGTTGAATTGCTATTCCTGTTGGCAAATTTATATGCCCGTAGACCGAATTGGTATTCCAGTAGGCAAAATAACATGCCCGTAGGATGAATTGGTATTCCAGTAGCCAAAATTACATGCCCGTAGGATGAATTGAGGCTCCAGTAGCAAGATGAGTCAACAGTAATAGGGCTTACAGCAAGTTCGACGTTTCTATTTAATTATCTTTTTTTGTATGTTTCTGTCGTCCATACTCGCTTGAATATCGTTTTTGTTTTTCTTCATCGTTCCAGAAAGCATATTTGCCATAGTCACGAATTTCGTCTACCAATTGTTTAAGGTAGGTGTAAGCTCTGTCGCGCATGATTTTTTCGGATCTGTTTTTGCTGTTTTTCACTCCATCTACCTTGTTCATCAGGTCTACCAAGTCTAGTGAAATTTGCTTGGCGCGTTCTGTTTTAGTTGTATCAAAATGGATTGCTTTTAAAGGTTCGGGGTATTGTTTTGCAAAAGCAGGGTAGTCGCTCAGGTCCTGAATCAGATCCATATTGCCGTTACCATCCATTATATTCGATAGTTTTTTCAGAATATCTGAATCGTTTCGGTAGGCAAACTGAAAATCGTACTTTAATTCTCGTTGTAACAATCGGCCTTCGTCAATTTTATCTTCCCACTGTTGTGTGTTGGTTAGTGCCGATTGATAAACTGCAGTCCATGCTGATTGTTTGGTTTGCAAAAATTTAGCTCTTGGGATAAGCTGCTGAATTTTCTCTTGGCTTAGTCCTTTAGCTAAAAGCTGCTCTTTATCTTCTATTGCATATTGATGAAGTTGTCCGGCCTCGCCAATGGTAATGTCTACGGGAATGGTAGGTGATGTGATTTTGTCTTCAGTAATTTTGAGAATAATTTCTTCAATCGTTTTTGTTGTTACTGCATCAGTCATTATTATAAGTTTTTAAGGGTTAAATATCAACCTGATATATAAATGTAAAATTATTTGGATGTTGAAATTAGAAAATATATTGTAAAAGACAAAATGTTTTAAGGAAGAATTTCTAATTTAATTTATGATAAGGT
>JADGEF010000050.1:0-18094 GCA_016744515.1 Marinifilaceae bacterium
ATCACTATTACTGAGGTGGGAACTAAGGTAAGCATGGATGATGATGTTCGTTTGGATGGCGTTCGTTTGATGGCTGAAGCAAAAGTTTACCTTTTGATGAACAAGCCTAAGGATTTTGTAACAACTCTTGATGATCCTACAGGAAGAAAAACTGTAATGGATTTGATTGGTGATGCTTGTGATGAGCGTATTTATCCTGTTGGAAGATTGGATAGAGCGACAACTGGTGTTTTATTATTTACCAATGACGGTAATTTAACTAAGAAGTTGACTCACCCTAGCTACGAGAGAAAGAAGATTTATCACGTTCATTTAGATCGAGTGATTACTAAGGATGAATTAACTAAAATTGCTGAAGGTTTCGAGCTGGAAGATGGGCTTATTCAGGCTGATGAGATTAGTTATGTAGATGCTAAGGATAAATCACAGGTTGGCATTGAGATTCACTCAGGTAAGAACAGAATTGTTCGTCGTATTTTCGAACATCTTGGTTATGAGGTTCAAAAGCTTGATCGTGTTTACTTTGCAGGATTAACAAAGAAAAACTTACCTCGTGGTAAGTTCAGATTCTTAACTCAAAAAGAGATTAATATCTTAACTCACTATTAACCTGAGTTCGATGCAAGATTGTAGGCTAACTAGTGCATTTACTCAGCGCTAGTGTTTAGTATCAAGTATCAAGACACAAGATAAATCAAGATATTATATAGTATAAAAATACCCTCACTTGACCACGTCAGGTGAGGGTATTTATTTGTGAGGAGTATTAGAGTTTATGGTTATTTCCTAAATACTCAGAGAATAAACTGAACTCGCCTATTCTGTTCTTAACGCCTTTTTCATTTATACTTACTTGACATGCGTTGCTGAGGTCAATCAAAAATACGACAACAAAAAAATAAATTTTCATGAAGTTTTTTGAGCGTACTTTGTCAGCCTGCCGTGAGGCGTGCTACAGGTGTTTTCAACAAATAGCAAACAAGGATCAGGCTGACTTGATTCTTTTGTTTACTTTTCTCATTTAAGGAGAAAAGTAAAAGCCCAGCGGCTCGAGCGAAAAAATAAGACTTAAACGACTAGATAATCCTAGTAATATGTTTAATTCTATTAGGCGCAACTTTTGTAACTGATCCAAATAATTTCATCTCTCACGAACGATTGAATCTTAAAGATTAATCACTTTAGAGGCATCGGTCTGAAGTGTTATAATATCCTGCATGGTTCCTTGTATACCTACTTTTATTTTATCTTCTAGTTTGAAAAAGTTAAGACAGGTTTTGCAAATAATCATTTTCACACCCGCTTTTTCTAAGTCTTTTAGAGTATCAATTACGGGAGAACCTTCACAAGTTAGTTTGACACCAGCGTTGTAAAATGTGATGATTTTTGGTAGCTGATTGTTGTTTAAACTTAGTTTTAGATAATTTGAGATAAGAATGAGGCCTAATTCTTCGCTGCCAGTTCCCATTCCATTTTTATCGATCTGAACTAAAGTATTTGAATTATTCATATTGTATGTACCTATTTGATATTGATATATGCTTCTGTATCATTTGTTCGAGCCGAAAGCTCACCAATTGATTCCAATTCGAAACCTTCTTTTTTAGCAATCTCTTTAAAAGAAGCGATATGCTCATTCTCAACAGCAACAAGAAGTCCACCGCTGGTTTGAGGATCGCACAAAAGTGATTTTTGCAATTCCGTAATCTCACCTACTAAGTGACCGTATGAAGCCCAGTTTCTGTGAGTTCCTCCTGGAGTAGATCCTTGTGCAATTAAGGCTTCAACACCTTCCATTTTAGGAACAGCTTGAAAATTGATAGTGGCATTTACATTCGACCCTTCGCAAATCTCACTTAGGTGACCCAATAAACCAAAACCAGTTACGTCAGTCATCGATTTTACATATTCTAGTTCTCCGAATACCTGACCTACTTTGTTTAAGGCACACATTAAATCAACAACAGTTTGATTATTTTCGTGAGCAATTAATTGCTTCTTTTCAGCAGTAGTAAATACGCCAATTCCGAGTGGTTTTGTAAGGAAAAGGCTGCAATTAGGTGTAGCTGTATTGTTTTGCTTAATTCTATCAGTTGAAACAATTCCATTTACTGATAAACCAAAAACAGGATCGGATATATCGATAGAATGACCACCTGCCAATTGAATACCAGCGTCAGCACAAACATCACGCGCTCCTTCAATTACTTGTTGTGCCAGTTCTGTAGGTAGCTTATCAAGTGGCCATGCTAAAATGGCAAGTGCCATAATTGGCTTTCCACCCATAGCATACACATCGCTAATGGCATTGGTTGCAGCTATTCGACCAAAATCGTATGGATCATCTACAATTGGGGTGAAAAAATCAGTTGTACTAATAACAGCTGTACCGTTTCCCAGGTCGAAAACAGCAGCATCATCCTTACTATCGTTTCCAACTAATAAAAAAGGATCTTTTATGTGAGGTGCACTAGATTTTAAAATTACTTCTAGATCTTTTGGCGATATTTTACATCCACAACCAGCTCCCGGACTGAATTGTGTTAACTTCTTAGTTTCCATCGAAAGTGAATCTTATTATATTCTTACTGATAATATTAAGGCGCAAAGGTAGGGCTTTTTTATTCCTATGGTAATTGTTCTACAATAAAATAAAAGAGGTAAGCCTTCAAGCTTACCTCTTTAAGTTCAATTCTGTAATATTCTTCAATTAGAATGCATTAATCAGCTTATCTAAATCTTTTTTTTTCTATCCTTAGTCTAAGATATCCTTTAGGTTTAAGATTCTTCTATTACGATTATCATCTATCAATTCCTTAGAAAATGGTTTTATATCCTTAGAGTTAAATAGTTCTTTTAACTCTTCTCTACTTGCTTTTGTTTTTGCTTGCAATGTTTTAGGTACATCATCACCTGCAACTATTCCTAAAGCAGCAGCCAATAATGGCTCCTGAGCATCACCTAAAGGTTTAATACTACCTAAGTAATCCCATTCGCTACGAGTATAATTCGGTGTAAATCCATTGCCAAAATCACTATCACCGTCAGAATTTGCAACTTTCCCTACAATGGGTTGCATAGCCCATGTGTGATTAGGATTTTTGGTTCCCTTATTATCGATATAGTCATAAACAGTAATAGAGGAAGTATATTTACCACTCGTTGTTGTTCCTATTAACACAACATCTATATAAGGTTTTAATCCATTGATAAGTTGTTCGCTGGCAGAGGCTGAGCTTTCAGAAGTTAGTACAAAAAGTCTTTTTAAATTCAATGAGTTAATAGGAGCTAGTGTATTTCCTTTATTGTCTTTTATTTTATCTACAAAGAAGTCTTTTAGTGCATTTTTACCATACTCCTTAATATAGTAGTTGGATAAAAGCTCATTATACTTACTCTCAAACAACAGTTCTCCTGTGTGTGATCCGGTAAGCATGCTGCAAAGTAGTTGGTCTGTATAAAGAGAGCCTCCTCCATTATAGCGCAGATCTAGAACCATTTCTGTTACGCCTGCCTCTTTTAATTTGGCAATGCTATCATTTAAAGCAAGGTTGAATTTATTTGTGCCAATAAAACTGTTGTAAACCATATAACCAACCTTTCCATTATCTAATGTTTTGGTCAATAAAATTGGGTTTTCTTCATAGCCTTCTATTGCGGTAATACTTACTTTTTTATCATTAGCAGCAATTCCCTCTGAGGTATAATCTGCTAGTCCTAAGGTGTAAGAATCCTTTGTGAAAAGTAGTTCTCTATAGTTTGAAATTTTCAAATCGGTTCCATTTACAGAGACAAAAATATGTCCTCTTTTCAGTTCTGTTTCACTTGCAGGAGAATTAGGTAAAATATAGGTGACATAACCATAAACCCCATCGCTGTTACTATATTTAGCTAAGCGGAATTCAAAGCCGGAACTTTTACTAATCCCTGAGAAGGCTTTTTCTTGTTTCACATAATCATCAACAATCCATGACCATCTATCAACCTCTTCTCCTTGTGTGTTTTTTAGATATAGGAAACTGTTAAATAAAGCCTCGTAATCTGTATTATGTGCGTTGAGTGCTTTGTCCCACTCGTCAGAATCTTTTGTAAGATTCAATGCGGGTACGTCATTAACCCATAAATAGTATGTTTTTAAGCCCTCCCATATAAACTTTGAAATTGCTGTTGGCTCTGCTTTTGGAGGTAGTTTGGGGTCTGAATCATCTTTCTCGCAAGCAGTAAAAACTGTCGTGATAAATAATAGTGCTAATAAGAAGTTTGTTATTGATTTCATGCTATTTACAATTTTAAAATTACATTTGTAAATGTAACAAAATATTAAATAATGGATAGATTCTTTAAACTATTTACGCTTGCAATGCTTGTCTTCATTTTTTCTTCATGCCTTAGCAGTAAGATGAAATACCCATTAAAATTGGAAGTCGCTAGTTGTCAAACTTGGGATGCAGGAGCAAAGCATAGAGGTACAAAAGTGGAAGCAATTCTTATTGGAGACACGGAACATGTGAAAATAACTGGGCTAATCTATCGTAGTAGGAGGATCGTTCCTATGATAAAAAACATTGATGGCAAACTGTTTCTTACAGCCGATTTTGAATATGGAACAGAGAAAAAAATAGATGATTCAATGCCTGTGAATAAGATAGATATGATAATTTATACACACAAGGGAAAAATATATGAGTTGCCATTGAAAGACATTCAGCGTAAATCTATGAAGTATTATCCTAAGAAGTGAAAGAGTGATTTTTCTTAATAATAAATCCTTAGCGAGCTTTGCGAAAAAAACTTTGCGCTCTTTGCGTTAAAATATTTTTAGTGGAAGGGGTAAGAGTAAAGAAGTGGAGAGGTGGCTTTTTTGGATATTCCCGTTCACACACATTTAGGTTCTGCTCAATACAAGTCTCAAACCTCTCATCTCACTAGCCTGTATTTCCTATTTAAGCAAACGTTTTCGGTGTAAAATAAAGGCTTTCAGGCTGGTAAGTTCTTTTATTATTGAGATTATTAAGCTAATTTTGCAAGACGAATATACAAATACAGAATAATCAAAATACTTACAAATGGCTGATAATAAGAAAGCTTTATTGATGATCCTTGATGGATGGGGAATAGGAGATAAATCGAATTCAGATGTTATTTCAACAGTTGAAACACCATATATTGATAGTTTACAAGCAAAATATCCACATTCGGCTCTACAGGCAGCGGGTAACTTTGTAGGTTTACCTGATGGACAGATGGGGAATTCAGAAGTTGGTCACCTTAATATTGGTGCTGGACGTGTAGTTTTTCAAGACCTTGTGAAAATTAACAATGCCGTTAAAGACGGTTCGATTAATGAAAATGAGCAGTTAGTAAAAGCCTTTGCTACAGCTAAGAAAAATAACACAAAACTTCATCTTATTGGTTTAATAGGTAACGGTGGTGTTCATTCATTAAGTTCTCATGCTGTTGCAGTTTGTAAGGCAGCTAAGGCTTATGGATTGAATGATGTTTTTGTTCATGGATTAACTGATGGTCGTGATACGGATCCAAAATCAGGCTTGGAGTTTGTTAAAGATTTCGTCGCGAAGATTGAAGGTTCGGCTAAGTTGGCTTCATTAGTTGGTCGTTATTACGGTATGGATCGTGATAACAACTGGGAACGTATTAAGCTGGCTTACGATTTATATACTAAGGCTGAAGGTAAATCAGCAACTGATATGATTCAAGCTGTTGAGGATTCATATGCTGAAGGCATAACTGATGAATTTATCAAGCCTGTTTTTGCAGCTGATACTGAGGGTAATCCTTTAACTAAGATTGAAGAAGGTGATGTGGTAATTTGTTTCAACTACCGTACTGATCGTTTGCGCCAGATGACAACTGTTTTCTCTCAGGAAGATAAGCAGGAGTTTGGAATGCACACTATGGATGTTGAGTGGTACACCATGACTTGCTACAATGCTAATTTTAAAGGTGTGAACGTTATTTACGATAAGGATAATGTTAAGAATACCTTAGGTGAGGTTGTATCTAAGGCTGGTAAAAAACAAATTCGTATTGCAGAAACTGAGAAATATGCTCACGTTACATTTTTCTTTTCAGGTGGTCGTGAGGCCGAATTTGAAGGTGAGACTCGTTTGTTAGCTGCCTCTCCAAAGGTTGCAACTTACGACTTGCAACCAGAGATGTCTGCTCCAGAGGTTGCAGATAAGATTACAGCAGAATTAAATGCTCAGTCGGCTGACTTTGTTTGTTTGAATTTCGCTAATGGCGATATGGTAGGTCATACAGGTGTTTACGAAGCAATTTCGAAGGCAGTTCAAGCTGTTGATACTTGTGCTAAGCAGGTGGTTGAAGCAGCTAAAGCAAATGACTATGATGTTATTATTATTGCTGATCATGGTAATGCAGACTTTGCAGTAAATGCAGATGGATCACCAAATACAGCTCACTCATTGAATCCAGTTCCTTGTATTTGGGTTACAGAAAATCCAACAGGTCTTGAAGATGGTATTTTAGCTGATGTTGCTCCTACCATTATTGATATTATGGGACTTGAGCAGCCAGAAGACATGACTGGTAAATCTTTGATAGTAAAATAGATAGAAAGAATTAGATGTGAGGTCTGAAGCCTGTAGGGTACCATTATTGTTTAATCTGCAGGTAATGGGTAGAAGTGTACCCTCTCTCGATCCCTCTGCAACCTCATTTATGCTTAACAGTATATTTAGCTCTACTCAAATTGTTTTTTGAGTAGAGTTTTGTTTTTCTGAATTTCTGATATTTTCTTATTGGATAGGAAAAAATGAATACCATCTACAAGTGGGGCGTAATGAATTAGCTTAGTTATATAGAATAGGGGTGTTTCCCTATATACTTATTGAATCCTTTCGAAAAAGTAGCGTGTTTGAGAACAATTGGTTCAGATAAATTAATTAGCAAATGCTATTAATTTTTCGATATACTTTCCATTAACTTAGTATTGTTCTATGACTAACGTTTAATTTAGCTACACTAACAATCTATTAAGAATGATTCATTCTATAAAATCCATATTCATAAAAGTTCGGATTTCTTCAATGATTGAATTCTTTTTAATTATTTCATTCTTTCTTGCCTCAACTTATCAGCAATCGTTTGTAGATCATGAGAGTGTAGAAATACAAGCTAGTGTATTACAAAATAAAGTAGCTTTGCAACTATCTCCGAGTTATTCAATTCAAGGAGGCTATATTCACTAAAAAAAGCAATACATTTTTTGTATTGCTTTAGGCTTACACTTCGATATTTTCATTTTTTATGAGAAGTTTTCTTTTAATTCTTGATAAGGTTGTTGGGTGCACACCCAAAAAACTTGAAATCATTTTATCCGAAATATGGTTGTAGATATCTTTATAGTCCTTCATAAATGCCAAATATCTTTTCTCAAGATTAACTTCTTTCAATAACTTTAACTGGTTATAAGTTGCATTAATATCATCAGAAAAAAGACAACCATATAATTCTGAGATTTCTCTACTATGAAATGCGCAGTCACACATAAATTTCTTTCCGATGACCATTAATTCTGTATCTACTAAGCAAACATTGTTGAGTTCACCGACCTCTACTTTCATGTATGTAGAACTATATAGCCATCCACCACTACTTTTAAAATCGATAATAGTTCTTTCATTATCTATATTTTCCCAATATAAGAGAATAATCCCTTTTTGTATAATTACTAAGTTGCTGGGATCCAGTAAATTTCTATCAACTACATCATCTTTCTTCAAGCTCAACACCTCCGAATTACCATTAAATTCGAAATCATTAAACAGTTCAATAGGAAAAATATATTTATTCACTAATGGCATTTTCATATCAGAATTTTTAATAACAATAATAAGTGGTGAAATTACATAATTTCTTTACAAATGAATAATTATTAATCGTTTATAAAAGTACTTTCTTCGGACACATAGATAGAATTAAGCTCATCTCTCTGGATGTAAATAATAAAAGCATCTGCAACTCCACAGATTTGTCTAAAATCTCTTGCTTCTTTAAAAGTTTTAAAGCTGCCAACAGCATATCTATGCCATTTCCAATTTTCTCTAGTATGAAGATCTACTTCTAAATCACCTGTATACCTTAGCTTTAAATCCTTAGGTGTCATTTCTGTTAGGGAAGCTGCGATCTGTACCTGGAACAATTTACGACTTGATTTAATTGGTGATGTGTTTGAAATATTCTTAGTTTGATTATTTGACAATATCAAGTTGTTCTCTGTACTATCTTGCTTTTTTTCAACCAATGAATAATTCTCCAAATTTGGATTTTCTTGCATTATCTCTTTATTCGTTTTGTGAGCTAAATGCTTAATTTCTTCAACTTCTGGCAAAAAAGTAATTTTATAAATATCAAATTTGCCTTTACCACCTTCTCTGTCTGATGCAAGAAATCTATTATCATTTGACTCGTAATAGGTTACTTCGTTAAATGTACTATTGATTGGAAACCCTAGGTTTTCGGGTTTTCCCCAATTTCCATTATGCAGTTTTTTACTTTTAAAAATATCAAAGCCTCCAATAGAAGTATGCCCCTTGGAACTAAAATAAAGTGTCGCACCATCATTAGAAAGAAACACATCATTTTCATCGAATTGAGTATTAATTGTTTTGCCTAAGTTTTTAGGCGTTACCCAATTCCCATTATTATTTTTGTAGGTATGATAAATGTCGCTGCCTCCTAAACTGCCTTCTCTATCACTTACAAAGTAGGCTTCGACTCCATCATTTGAATAACATATATCTGTTTCTGATGAATTCTTAGTATTAATGCCTTTTAAACCTTTATGAATTATTAATTTACCATTTCTAAGTTTTGCAAATTTCAAATCACCGCTTCCACCGTAACTATCGTACACAACATATTCATCTTTAATTTTAGTTATAAGGCTAATGTGTTCTTCATCTATGATATTGGTTTCTAAATTTTCAATGTTTTCCCAGTTCCCTTCGATGTTTTCTGATTTCTTTACTTTTTCGTATTCAGTCAAGTTCAAGAGCATTGAAAGTTCTTCCTGCTCTCTTTTTTCCATCGAGCTATAATAGAGAATATTTCCTTCTATATAAGGATTAAATTCTATGGTTTCTTTATTCACTGATCCTGGAAGGGGAGTGATACTTACATTTTTATTATAGGTTGTTTTTTTTGCATTTTGACATTCTTGAATTCTTTTTGCTAAGTTTTTATCTTCTAGTTTATTTATTGCCATTTTTTTATTTATTCCAAGTTTTTTTGAATAACATGAAATGGCTTTGTCAAATTGATGATTGGCTTGATAGCATATCCCAAGAAGAGATTGAATGTTGGAACTAGCTTCGCCTTGCGAATTGTAAAAGAAATCTATTGCTTTTTGTTTTCGTTCTGTTTTAAAGTAGCAGACTCCAATATTATAATTTAGTTCGGAAATAGTGTCACAAATATCATATGCTTTCAAAAGTATACTTAAGCATTTATTGTAATTACCATCTCCTTTTTTAGAATTCTTTATAGCATTATTGTTAAGCCTTATTAATTGATCTAAATCTGCAGTTTGGATGTTAAATTTATTCTCATTAATCTTTAACAATGACTGACAAAAAGCAGCATGGGGATTTGAAAGCAGAACAACTAAAAACAGTAAGAATATAGAGTAAACCTTTTTCATAATGTCATGTTTTATAAATACTATTCTTGATTAAGCAGGAAGAAACCTGTTTGTATTTTATTCGAAATATTCTACTAAAAAATTGGATGTAGAACCACTGGTATTTGTTATTTTGTAAGTTGCTTTTGTTTCCTCTCCAATACGTTTTATACTGTAACCTCTATTATTAAATTCTGTAGTATTACCCTACCTATTTTGACACCGAAATATTCTTGCAAAAAATATCAAAGTAGTAAATGGGTTTAGAGATTAGCTTGTGTAAAAACCTATGACTTTAACACAAGTATTTGTTTTCTTTTATTTACAGTGCAAGAAGGAAGGTGCATATATTTTAACCCATATTTTAATGAACACTTACTCTTGATTTATACAGACTTTCACAACACTATTTTAAACCCAGAGCCACGTCTTTAACTTTACATCATGCTACTACTTACATACTCACAACAGGTTCTGGTACTTACTTATTGTTTAATTTGTCAAATGTCTATACTCAAGTGCTCCCTCTTCTCCATATAAGAAAATTAGAAGCTCATCTAAACTTTTCGGTATCAATTCAATTTGTCTGTTCTCTCCCAATAAAACTAAAGATGGCGTGGCTAGCAAACCGAAATCCTTTGCTATTTTTCCGTTTATTCCTCCTGGAGCATGTTTATCCTCCCAATTAAAATCATGTTTTTCACTATAAGATTTCCAGTCTACAAAACTGTTATCTAAAGAAATGCTATGAACTGTAAAAAGATCTTTTTCACTATACAATTCTTGCCACTTTTTTAATTGATATAAAACATGTTCACAATGATCACAGGTTGAATCGTAAAATACCAAAAGATGAAACTGATTATTATCCATAGATAAATTCTCAATTATAGCTTCCTCGTTTTCAACTTGCGAAATGGGTGCTTCTCCACCAATTTTGATTCGTTTCAGACTTTCCAAACGTCTATTAATTTCTGATTTTCGAGTGCTTAAACAATTAGGATCATTTGCGTAGGTTTTTAATATGGCTATTCCATCATTATTTGAATTACTTTCGTAGTTAAAAAAGAGGTAATCTACAACCCAACCATAAACGTTAGGATGCCCTTTTGAAGCTTTTTCACACAATAATTTTCCGGCAGCAACTAATAAAGAATCTGTTTTCTCTTTATCATTTCTTCCTCGATATACTGGAAGCTTAAACCATTCATCAAGCCAAATCTGAGTAATTGTAGATCGTACTAATAAAGAATCTGAAAAATCAACATTATTGAGTGTTTTAGTACTAATATCCCCTAATCTATCTACAACATTCAAGTTCCACTTCATTGGAATTACTTTTTGCAGTTTAAAGAAATGACTTATAAATAGGTGTTCATTTTTATCCGTATAACCATCTATCCAATTATTTAAGTTTTCAACCTGATAGTTGTATTCCTTTACTGATTGTTTATAGAATTTACTTTTTTTATCGTATTCTGAACAAACCGCATATGAAAGTTGAATTGTTTTATTTAATGCAGAATACTGTTTTGCGAAATTTTCAAAACATATATTTTCAACATCAGTTATAAACAATGGAGCTTTTCGATCCAATTCTAAAGGATTCAAGAAAAGCTCAATATTATCATTGCCAACAAATATATTTGCATTAGCAGTTTTCTCTTCGGCTTCTAAATTCTCAACAAATAAAAATTCAAGCTTTATCTCAGCTGGTACTTTATCCCTTGGGATAAGTACCAGCAATGAATCACCTTCTTGCGTTGCGCTTGCCAATGCTTCTGTAAAGCCAAGCTTTTGATAACCAACAGCAGTAACGTTAGCCTGTATTACCCCTTTCAATTTTATCACCAATTTCACATTGCCTCCTAATATTTTAGTTTGAGCAACACTATTTAACGAAATAATTAAAAAGGAACAGAGAAATATTAACTTAATTTTATTTTTTAACATCTGTTTCATTTTTGAGCAACCTATATTAAGGAAGATTCATTACACATTGAATTGGAAAATATTTCCTAGTATAATATTGATTATTATAATAACTCGTAAAAATATTAACAGAACTACTATTAGATATATATTTCACACCATAAGATCCATTAGAAAGTCGTCCAGTATCATAAGCAAGCCATACCCCAGAATTAGAAGAATATGTTGTCACCCCATTGAATTTTCCATAAGAACCTGCTCTTACTATAATTTGAGAAGCCGAGGATCCTAATTTCAAATAATCATCATAATTTGGCACTCTCCAACCCGAGTATCTAGCGCAAGGTCCTGTTACGTAAGAATTTGTAGATGTTTTTCCAAAACCAATACTATATTCGTAATCGTAATAGTAATAATCTCTATGTATAGCGCCAGATTGATACACCTTAAGTGCATGTTTCATCCAACATTGACCATTAATACTCCGTGTTGAAGCATACCAACCTCCCATATCAAAAGATTGGTTACAAACCCAACATGTTTTTTTGTAAACAAAATTTTTATACCCTGTTTTCGTAACACTAGTCAATTCATTATCAATCACTACCACTCCCACATAATGAGTATGATTTGTACTTTGATAACTTGAATAAATACTGGTAGGGTTATAAGCATTCGTTCCATCTCCCACATCAACTCCTGATATTAAAGAACTGTTGCTATGTTCTTTCCACTGAATTGTATAATCACCACTACCACCACTAATACTTACAGTAAATCTTCCAGGGTCGGTTGCAGCACAAATATCTGACGGTTTATTGTAATGCGAAACAGAAACCGTAATAGGTGGATAAACTGAAAAAGCATCGCTTACAACCTGCTTACTTGTACCTAAATCGGTTAATCGAACTCTTACATTGGTGTTGTAAACAGCTATTGCCGAAGGCACCCAGTTGTATGATGTTGCAGTTGTACTGGCTGTTATCTCGCTCCAATTTACTCCATCATCATCAGAATATTCGAGCTTGTAAGTTGATGATCCTACTGAATTTACCCAGGTAATTGCATGCGAACCATTATTAGTCCAAGAAGTTCCTGCTATAGGTGCTGTTAGTTGAATACAAGAAACTTCGTAATTATAACTTATCTCTTTTTCGTCGCTTACAGCAGTTAAGGTATTATCGGTAACTACAAGGCCTGTGTAATGCGTGTGAGAACTACTGTTAAAATCGGCATGCATAATAGCAGGATCGTAAGTATTAGCTCCAGTTCCTACTGCAGTAGCATCGGCTGAAAGATCATCATCATCATCTTCGTACCATTGTATGCTATTGCTTCCGCTACCACCTGTAATACTTACCGCAAAACTTCCCGGGTCTAAATCCTCACAAATATCACCAGTGTCATCAGGTCGTGTAAGTGTTGCCACCAGTGGCTCATATACTTTAAATACATCACTTTCAGTATCGGTGCTAAACACATCATCGTGTATTTTAATTTTCATATTATTCTGATATGAAAAAATCGGATATGTAAAACTATAAGAGTTACCTGTTTGGTTAAGTGCAAACGGAATCCATGTTGTGCCACCATCAGTGCTGTACAATATATCGTAAGTCGAACCTCCTGCTGGCGCTGTCCAGCTTACGGTTTGTTCTTCAGAACTATTCCATTCTGCTCCTGCCAATGGTGCCGTTATTTCTAAACAAGTTGCTTCAAATGCAAAGCTCACTTCTACTTCTCGGTTGCTAATACTGCTTACATTGTCATCGCTTACAATAGCACCAACATAATGCGTGTGCGATGTTCCCAAATAAGAGGCTTCGGCTCCTGTTGGGTCGTAAGTTGTTAATCCTGCGCCAACAGCAGTTGCATCGCTTGACAAATCATTATCATCATCTTCGTACCATTGAATTGTATAAGATCCACTACCCCCGGTAATGGTCAAATCGAAACTTCCAGGATCTAAACTCTCACAAATTGGTCCGCTTCCTGTGCGGGCAATACTTACCACATATGGTGGGTAAACGGTAAACAAGTCTGATTCTACATCATGATTAAATACATCGTCGTGAATTCTGATTTTCACATCGTTTTCATAAGCTATAATCAAAGATGGAGTCCATGCATAAGAAGCACCTGAAACATTATTGGCAATAACTGTCCAACTTGTACCGCTATCTATACTGTAGGATAAATCGTAAGTTGAACCGTTAGTTGTTTCGGTCCAACTAATGGTTTGTGCTATATTATTAACCCATTCTGCACTTGCCAATGGCGCAGTTATCTCTAAACATGTTGCTTCGAAAGCAAAACTTTCTTCTACTTCACGGCTCATGCTGGTTAAGTTATCATCACTTACAATAGCTCCAACATAATGCGTATGTGATGTTCCCAAATAAGAAGCTTCGGCTCCTGTTGGGTCGTAAGTTGTTACATCTGTTCCAACAGCAGTTGCATCGCTTGATAAATCATTATCATCATTTTCGTACCATTGAATTATATAAGATCCACTACCTCCGGTAATGGTTAAATCAAAACTTCCAGGATCTAAACTCTCACAAATTGGTCCGCTTCCTGTGCGGGCAATATTTACTACAAACGGAGGATAGATTTCGAATAAGCCTGATAATCCATCAAAATCATAAGAATCATCATGAATTCTGATTTTAACATCGTTCTCGTATATTGCAATGCCAGTGATATCCCAATTGTATGTAAAACCAGAATGGTTGTTTACAATACTTATCCAGGTACTTCCTCCGTCCAAAGAATAAAACAGATCGTAAGTGCTTCCATCGGGAGCTGCGGTCCATGTAATGGGTACATTTCCTGTATTTCCCCATTCGCTACTAGCCAGTGGTGAGGCAAACTCTATCCATCCACAACTTACCCCATCAATCCAAGCTGTTCCGTTATAAACTTTAAAAATATTTTCGCTTGTGTTAATGTATATAGCACCTTCGGTAACTGATGCACCAACAGGGCTTGTTGGTAATGCAGGAAACTTAAAGCTCCCTTTCTTAGTGGTAACACCAGCATCAGAGCCACTACATGCCAAATCGCCAATTTTCACCCAACTGTTTCCATCGTAAACCAAGGTAGTCAACTGGTTGGTTGAATAATAAGTATTTCCAATTTCTGGTACTCCAACAGGATTATTGGCGGCGACTGGTAGATAAGGAATTTTATCAACAATCTTAAAGTAATCATCATTACCAGCTATATTCACAACTGTTGAACAAAGGTTATCCCAACTTGTTCCGTTATAAATCATGCCCATTTGGTCGACCTGTGAATATATAACTCCACCCGATTGAACTCCAGTTGCAGATGCCGTATTGGCAAATACTGGTAAATGAGGAATTCCATCAACTATTCGAAATTGATTGATTTGGGCCATCCCAGACAAACTGTGTGTAAACAACACTACAATCAGCAATATTTTGTATAGCTTTTTCATACATTAACTTTAAATCTTAACACAATACCATTTAAGCTTGAGCGTGTAAAAACACACTCAAGCTTATTCTAACCCTACTATTTAGAAAGTAATTTCTCCAGCTTTTCTAATCTTCTCTCCAAACTTTCTATTTTCTCTTGTTGTTCTTTCACAGCTTGCAAAACGATTGCTGAAAGTTGTGTATAATCAACTTTATAGTAACCATTGGTTCCCATAGTAACCAATTCTGGATATACTTCTTTTAACTCCTGAGCTATCACCCCAATTTTCGCTCCAGAGGCATAAGTTTTCTGATCCTTGTATAGGAAACTAACCCCACGCATTTGTTTTAGTTTATCTAACACAGATGTTAACGTCTTAATATTTCTTTTTAATCGCTTATCAGATGGATTATAGAAATTACCATTAACTGTTAAATCATTTGCAATTGTAAGATCATGGGCTAATTTATCCGATGTTACTGCGTCATTTTCAATGTCGTTGGTTTTAACCTCTCCATCAGCAATTAATCCTGTTGTAATTCCATCAGCTTTCAAACGAAGAGCATCACCATTAACCTCAATGGTAGTATCATCTACATTGGTTTCGATTGAACCATCGGTTGCCTGACCTAAGCCGTTTCCTGCTACATCAGCATTTACATGAACAGCGGCAATGGCATCGTCAGCTACATCTAAATCCATAGCTACCAAGGCTGCATCGTTGGCAATTCCTGTAATTACACCTGAGGAAGAAGTGACATTTTCACCCATTGAAGTTGACATATCTGAAGCTGCTTGCCATTCTGGTGTACCACTAGCATTAGTTCCCAAAATCATATTGGCATTGGAGGCATTGGTATTCATCTTAGCCAGAGTAATTCCATCGTCCTTCAAACGAAGTGCATCACCATTAATCTCAATGGTAGTATCATCTACATTGGTTTCGATTGAACCATCGGTTGCCTGACCTAGGCCGTTTCCTGCTACATCAGCATTTACATAAGCCGCTACGATCACATCGTTAGCAACGGTTAAATCGATAAAATTGCCAGATATTGCAACAGAATGTAAGTCGGCTGTATTTGCCTTTTTATCTTCCAAGATTCTTCCCTGATTTGCAGACAAGGCATTAGTCGTTGTGGTAGAAGTTAATAAATCTTCAACAGTGATTTCTGTATTAACATCGGTCCCAGCTTCCCAAGCACTTCCGTTAAACTTAAGTACTTGACCGTTGGTTGGAGCGAGAGCAGAAATAGAAACATTCTGAATTTTCTCCACTTTAGTAGCACTATAAACTCCTGTAACATCACCAACAAAAACATCCGTTTTTAATACATCATCATTTTTATTTTCATCGATATCTGCAGGCTTATTTCTGATATAAGTTAGACTTGCAGCATCTGCTTCTGTCCAATCTGCCTGCTCTTGCACCTGAGCATTTTCTAAATTCTCTAGTTTCGTACGTTCTGCATCGGTAATTACCTTTGCACTACCCAAATCTGTTAAGTTTTTAGCAATTGAAGCATCAAATACCGGATCTGATTCACTAGTTAAAACTCCATCCAATTGTGCTTGTAAGCCACTAATATCAGTAATGCCAATTAGCACATCACCTTTTTTCCCGTTCACACTAAACACTTCGCCACTAGGCGTTTTCATTTCAGTCCAATCTGTCATTGTATTTACATTGCCTCCATTGTGCATAAAGGTTTTGTTTAAATCACTTCGAACAGCTACATCACCAGTAGAAGCAGACAAAGCCAACTGCTGTGCTTCATTATCTACAGCATAAACGTTACCTACTGTCATTTTTGGCAAGTAAGATTCATTAATTTTTAAATTGCCATCTAAACCTACATATCCACCTGCTACATTTTTATTAGCCTGAAGTTCTGCATTCAAAACTTTTGCTTTTTCAGCATCGGTATAATCATTTACTGATAAACCTTTACCATCAACTTTACTTACCTTTTCGTCAAGAAAAGCACTCGTTTCTGCTTTTGTATAAACATCGGCAACATTTGCTTTCGCACTTAAATCTGGTTTGTTTTTTATAAATGCTGTATGACTTGCATCGCTTACATTCCAATCTGACTGAACTTGTGTTAACGCATTCTCTAATCCTGCAAGTTTAACTCGTTCGGTTATACTTATAACAACACCACTTCCCGAATTGGTAATATTACTTGCCTGAGATACTGAATAAACGGGATCTAATTCATTCCCTAATACATTATCCAGTTCTGTACGTAGATTAGCAATATCAGTAATTCCTATTAAAACATCACCTTTTTTACCATTTACACTAAATACTTCACCACTTGGCGTTTTCATTTCTGTCCAGTCGCTCATATCGCCAACCAAACCGCCGTTGTGCATATAGGTTTTGTTTAAATCGCTTCGTACTGCTACATCTCCTGTAACTGCAACTAAAGCCAATTGCTCTACTTCATCGTTCACAGCAAATACATTCCCAACTGTCATTTTTGGTAGGTACGATTCGTCAATTTTCTTGTTTACGTCCAAGCCAACATATCCATTAGCAACATCTTTATTATTTTTTACTTCTGCATCTGCTACAATTGCTTTTTCGGCATTGGTATAATCATTTGTTGATAGTGATTTTCCTAACTCAACACCTACCTTATCCAATAATAAAACATCAGCTTCTGCTTTTGTATAAGCATCACCCGATTGAGCTACATTGCTTAGGTCAGGTCTATTACTTAAGTCATTGTAATCACCTGTTTTTGCTACTGAAACCAAATTTGGTTTGTTATGAATATATGCCTTGCTAGTTGTTACAGTTTCTGTCCAATTTCCTTGAACCTGAGCGGCTGCATTTTCTAATCCTTCCAGTTTTGTTCTTTCAGAATTAGTAATCACTTGACCACTTCCTGCATCAATAAGATTTTTTGCTACCGAAGAATTAAAATCAGGATCTACCTCCGTATTAATGAAACTTTCATCATTAATAAATTCACTTAGTTTAGTCGGAATATCCTCAGGAGTTTTTCCTGCTATTTCAATCCAAGTAGTTCCACTATAGTACCA
>JADGEF010000050.1:18194-24977 GCA_016744515.1 Marinifilaceae bacterium
AATGAAACTTTCATCATTAATAAATTCACTTAGTTTAGTCGGAATATCCTCAGGAGTTTTTCCTGCTATTTCAATCCAAGTAGTTCCACTATAGTACCATAAACTCTCAGTAGTCGAATTGTATTTTACTTGACCGATCTCACCAGAAATAGCATCATCAGTTGTTGGATCGCCATCAGGGTCGTTTGGATTATCCGTATCCAAAGCATCACCTGTTGAGCTTTCACCCAATTCTACCCAAACTGTTCCATCAAAATACCATAGACTTTCTGTATTGGCATTGTATTTTACTTGACCGATCTCACCAGAAATAGCATCATTTGTTGTTGGATCGCCATCAGGGTCGTTTGGATTATCTGTATCTAAAGCATCACCTGTTGAGCTTTCACCCAATTCTACCCAAACAGTACCGTCATAGTACCATAAACTCTCAGTAGTCGAATTGTATTTTACTTGACCGATCTCACCAGAAATAGCATCATTTGTTGTTGGATCGCCATCAGGGTCGTTTGGATTATTTGTATCCAAAGCATCACCTGTTGAGCTTTCACCCAATTCTACCCAAACTGTTCCATCATAATACCATAGACTCTCAGTAGTCGAATTGTATTTTACTTGACCGATCTCACCAGAAATAGCATCATTTGTTGTTGGATCGCCATCAGGGTCGTTTGGATTATTTGTATCCAAAGCATCGCCCGTTGAGCTTTCACCCAATTCTACCCAAATTGTTCCATCAAAATACCATAGACTTTCTGTATTGGCATTGTATTTTACTTCCCCAATTTCTCCAGCAATACCATCATCAGTTGTTGGATCGCCATCAGGGTCATTTGGATTTTCTTCATTAAGAGGGTTACTTGAAGCACTTTCACCCAATTTTATCCAGTTCAAGCCATTCCAAGAATAAATTGCCGATTCATCTAAGTCATATACCAGCAAGCCTTTACTATCCATGTCTGAGGAATTAAAAATATTCTCTCTTTGAACTGTAGACATTCTAGGAATCAATAATCCTTTTTCTACTGATACGAGCTCTAAAATTGCTTTCTCCTGAGCTGGTGTTCCTCCTTTACCTATGCTTACTCCACCCACTTTCTGAGCTGAAGCATTAATTGTAAGTACAAGACCTAATACAATTAATAATAAACAGTAAGTTTTTCTCATATAAGTTGTATTAAAAATGTTTCTGATTTGTTCTTTATTAGAAGTATATAAAACCTAGATTTTTAAGTGTAGAATGTCCTTTCTTTCGTTTACCTGAAAGGTCAACACTTAATCGAATACCTTGAGAATCGAAGATATTTACTCTATCTCCAACACCAATTTCGTAGACATAGCCAACTTTCAACTTCTTTTGAATGATAATGTCAAATGAAAATGATTGAGAAAAGTTGAATCGGTGGCCTGTGGCTAATTGGATTTTGTCTGCAATAATTACACTACAAGAAGCTGTAAGGATAGATACGGAATTACTTACATATTTGTCTTTTTCACCAAGTTTTAATGATTCTCGTACCTTGTAGTAAGTATATCCGATGTCTGGTATTATTTTTAAGGCATTGGTTCTTATTTTGTAGCCCGCAGATAAATCAAATCCAGGTAGCATATGATTGCCATCACTCAAACCAGCTATCATTATATTTGTGCTGATTCCAGCATAATAGGTTGGAGTTCCATAAAACAAGCCCATTATTAATTGTGGGTTTGTTTCGTCATAGTCCAAGCCAGAATATTCGCCTTGTTCGGCTAATGAAATAATATCTTTTATAGCGTAATTTGATTTTTGAACACCGATACCTAATCCCATAGCTACGAAAGAGTTTCTAGATAACCTGATCTTTTGTGAGAGGTTAACGTTGATAAGAATGTTCTCTCGCAGGCCGATTTCCTCACCAATGATATTAAGTCCGATACCTAAACCAGACTTCTTAATTGGCATATAACCATTTAAGGCCATTGATTTTGGAGCTCCCTCAATTTTGTTTTTCCATTGCTCAGATTTCAATATATTAACGGATGCAAATCCTTTGATAGCATTGTAAGCAGGATTTATGAATTCCTTATCAACAATGGTTTGAGAATACAATAACTCGTTTTGAGCAAAGCTTGATTTACCAACGAGTAAAAGAGCAAAAAGAGTTACTGTAGTTATAAAGAGTAAACTATTTTTCATTTTTGATTTCTATAAAATTGTACAATTTTTTTTCATCGTTTCCCTTAGAAAGAGTTAACTCATAGTAATAGGTTCCACCTGGGTAGTCGGTAGCAATAAATTCATCGTAGTAATTAAGATTACGATACACTTGCTTACCCATTCTGTCAAACACAACCAATTGAATATTAGAATAACGATCTGATTCGGGAATTCTAAATCTTTTAGATTCTTCACCAAGACCTGCAAAAAGAAAGTTTGGGAGATTAATTTTTTCTGATTCAGCAATTGCAAATGCTCCGTACTCTACCTTATTAATATTGCTGATGTAACCGTTAACTCCATATGAAGAATTGTAATCCGCACTTATTTGAGAGTAATCATTAAGTTGTGCATGAAGGATACCATAGCCATCAGATGGATTATCAATCTCATCGATAAACAGTGCCAATTTGAATTGATTGTCATTTAAGCTCTTCGATTTAATAATCCATCCTTTATCTTCTAATAATGTGTAATGCGATTGAGAAAAAATTGTGATATCGTTAGGGATATGGGGGTTAAATTCAGCAACAACAACATCATCATTCTTTACATCAAGTAGGAATAGAGGAATTCTGTTATCTTGATTTCCAATGGGAAAAAAGTAATTGCCATCTGATTTAACCTTTCTGGCTAGTGGTCCGACAATATAAGATTCTCCATTTGGAGATTCATCAACAGTTAAACTTTGTTCATCTGATGACTCAAGAGTAATAAGACCTCCGTTTTCTGTAATAATCAAACCTTGGTGCAAAGACAAGTTGTTACTTACTTTTAATTCACCTGAAAGTTCAAGTAAACCTGAACTTCTCATAATTAAAGAACCAATTTTAGAATCTCCTGTAATTTCTAAATAGTGGTTACCTGTTCCTTCAAAAGAGAACAAACCTGAGGCATTGAAATCAGTAGAAAAATATGAATTAGCATCGTTTCTGTTTACAAATATTATTTTGCCTGAGTTTTTAAAGTCTAAATGATTTACCAGTAGGCCACCATTAATGACCATGTTAATTCCTTCTGGAATATGCATCGAAGTGCTTACGCCCAAGTCTCCATTCTCCTCTTGCAAATTTGCATATGACACCCTATTCATAATACATAGATGAATGAGGAGAATAAAAGCAAGTTTTATGCTGTGTTTCTGTCTTTTCATAACGTAATAGTTTATTGATTTAATTTACACGTAAGACCTTGAAAAGTGTTTGACGAAATCATACTTCAAGTGTTTTTGTATCTTAGGGTGATTATTGGTAATGGTGTTTTCGTGAATTCTATTATCATTTTCTGACTTTATATTCTGTATTGTATTGTTGTATAGTGAATTATCTGTTTTCCATTTTTGTCACTTATATTTCTTTTTTTATCAATAATTCTATGCTTAACTTTGTTTTGTATCGTATTATGATATAATCAATGATATAACCTATGCCCCATAAACAAATGAATTCAGGGAAAACGCAGTTGCACTTTCGTCTAATTATTATTTTCATACTCCTAGTGCTTAGTTGTGATTTTGTTAATGCAAATTCACTACAAAAGGATACTGTTGTAGATTATCTCCTGAAAAATAAACGTTATCAGAGAGCAGATCAGTTGTTGAAAAGGAAGCTTAAACAAGGTGACAGCCTTGATAATGATGATGCTCTAAGCATTTATAATAAACTCATCATAACACAAATAAAAATTGGTAGTTCAGACTCATCTGCTATTTTTTGTAGAAAAGCCTTAAGGCTAAGTAAACAGACTAAAGATTCGATTCTTATTGCAGAAACATATAAAAATCTAGGTGCAGGTTATAAAAATAATAATCAAGTGGACAGCGCTATTTACTATACTCAAATGGCACTGGGTTTGAATTACCGCTTTAAGAATTCGTCTGGAGTAATATCATGTCTTAACACCCTGGGTGTAATCTATAATTATTTAGAGAATCCAAAGCTTGCGCTAAGCTTTTATTTAAAAGCAAGAGGTAAAATAATTGATAATGATGATCAAAATTCATTAGCGATTAATAATTATAATATTGGACTGATATATTTTAGGCTTAAAGATTATGACAAAACTCTTAAGTACTTTTTAGAAGCAGAAAGTAAAGCTTATAAGGTTGAGAATTTCCATTTATTGATTTATGTGTACGGTTCAATGTCCGATGTTTTTTTAGCACAAGGAGATGAAATTAAGTGGGAAGAGTATTCAAAGAAAGCTATTTCTTTAACTAAGAATTTTGGAAATAGGCAGTCTTATTTACTAGGTCTTTGTAATTTGACTTCGCATGCTATAAAGAAGGATGATTTCGAGAAGGCTTTAAATTATGCAAATATTGTTCTAAATCAGTTAAAGTCTGAAGATAATCTAGTAATTAGGAAAAGAATTACGGAGCTATTATACAAGACTTATAAGCAAAATGGAGATTTTAAGAATGCCCTCATATATTTAGAAAAGAAGAATAGTTTGGCAGACACTATTCTAAATAAAAGCGATATTGATCAGATAGTGAAGATCATTGAAAAATATGAGTCGGCGAATGAAATTAGTCAATTGAATTTATATCTAATAATTGCGGGAATTTTATTATCTATTGTGGCAATTGGCTTGTTGTTTAAATTTCAAAAAAACAAGAAATCTGTTTTAGATCCTGATAAAGAGGCGATTGGAAAGAATTCAGTAAAGGATAAATATTTCTTGATATATAATAAGCTCATCTTATTATTAGAGAAAGAGGAGGTTTATAAAGATGCTAACCTTAAACAGGATGATATTGTTCGTAAATTATATACAAATAAAAAGTATTTATACTATTCTTTAAAAGAATGTGGCAATACAAGTTTTAAAGGTTTGATTAATAAATATAGAATTGATCACTCAAAGAAGTTAATCGAAGAATCAGTACAAAATAGTACTCGTCTAATTTTTTCAGAGATTTATAAAGAATGTGGTTTTACAACCAATGAATCTTTCTACAGAATATTTAAAACGCATACACAATTAACCCCTGGGGAGTACCTGCAAGCTAAAATTAAGAAGACATCAGATATTAATTAATTTTTATTGTTGAATTCTTGTTGCGGATTAGACACCTATTCGGATACCGGTGGATAGTAATAACTTGGTAGTTAGTAGATGCTGTGTATGTGTTAATCCTCTGCAGATCTCAAAATCAGTCTCAGGCTTTATATCTAAAATTTTACATGAATATAAAAATCCGTATTATCTTTGCCGATAGTACGGATTTGCTATTATAGGAAATACTGCAAATTCGTAATTGTTAATTCATAATTACTCATTGATTAATGTTACAGATAGGAAATGCCATAGTTAGTCTCGATGTGATTGAGAAGAAGTTTATTTGCGATTTTGCTAAATGCAAAGGAGCTTGTTGTATTGAAGGCGATTCAGGTGCACCTTTAGATGAGGATGAAAAAGTAATTCTTGAAGAAATTTATCCTGATATTAAAGAATACTTGAATCAGAAGGGTATTTCTGAAATTGAAAAGCAAGGCACTTCAGTGATTGATTCTGACGGTGATTTAGTTACACCAATTATCAATGATAAAGAATGTGTATACACCGTTTTTGAAAATGGATCGGCATTGTGTGGTATCGAAAAAGCTTTTCTCGATGGAAAAATAAAGTATCGTAAACCAATTTCGTGCTCCTTATATCCTATTCGTATTCAGAAGTATGAAGAGTTCGATGCTGTAAATTATAACAAATGGAATATTTGTGCACCAGCTCGTGATTTAGGTTACAGAATGGGAACACCAGTTTATAAATTCCTAAAAGAACCATTGATCCGTAAGTATGGCGAAGACTGGTATAAGGAATTAGAATATGCTGCTGAAAATCTTGAAGAAATTTATCAAATCAGAAGATAGTTTTAGTTAAAGATTAATTCTAATATACAATGAATAGTCGCAAGTCGGGTTAAACTGATTTGCGACTATTTAATTTTAAGATGAACAGCTTTACTGAGCTTGAAAATTAATTGATATTCAAGTGTTGTTAAAACTCACATCCTGATTGTTAATTGAAAAGGGGATTTGTATATTTACCACTCTAAAAATTTAAACACATACAACATGGACAACATTAAAGGGTATATCGAAGAGAATAAAGATAGATTTCTGGATGAATTATTCGGATTGATTCGTATTCCTTCGATTAGCTCAATTGAAGCTAACAAACCAGAAATGTATAAAGCTGCTGAATACTGGAAGCAGTTGATGTTAGATGCTGGTGCGGATAAAGCAGTAGTTCTAGAAACTGAAGGTAATCCAGTAACTTATGGTGAGAAGATTATCGACCCAGCTTTACCAACTGTTTTGGTATACGGACATATGGATGTTATGCCAGTTGATCCTGTTGAGCTTTGGGATACTGATCCTTTTGAGCCAGTAATTAAAGACGGAAAAATTTGGGCTCGTGGTGCTGACGATGATAAAGGGCAAGCTTTTATGCATGCTAAGGCTTTCGAATACATGGTTAAGAACGATTGCTTGACTTGTAACGTAAAGTTCATGATTGAAGGTGAAGAAGAAGTTGGTTCTCCTAATCTTCCTAAGTTTTGTGAAGAGCATAAAGAAATG
>JADGEF010000051.1:0-18081 GCA_016744515.1 Marinifilaceae bacterium
GTGGGGACTTTGATTTGTATGTAAATTTGAGAACCATGAAAATCGGAGAAAATCAATTATCTTTATTTGTCGGCGGCGGAATAACTGCTGAATCTATTCCTCAAAAGGAGTGGGAAGAGACTCAACATAAGGCTCAAACGCTTTTATCTGTGATAAGAAAATAGAGACTTTACATGATTAAGTGCAGATCTGATATCTGAATTTGATCTTTAAAAATACAAGAATGACTCAATATACATCGGATATAAAAGGTGTTAATGAAATAATAGATATTTGTGCAGCAAAAGGCGTAGAGCATGTGGTCGTTTCTCCTGGTTCGAGAAATGCACCTCTTACGATCTCCTTTGCTCGCGATAAGCGGATAGAAACGCCTGTTATTGTTGATGAGCGTAGTGCTGCTTATTTTGCTTTGGGTATTGCTCAGCAAACTGGGAAACCTGTTGGTTTGGTATGTACATCAGGAACGGCTTTATTAAATTATGCTCCAGCTATTGCAGAGGCATTTTATCAGCGTTTACCTTTAATCGTTATTTCTGCTGATCGCCCGAGTGAGTGGATAGGTCAAGATGATAGTCAGGCTATCGATCAAGTGAATGTTTTGCAGAACTTTGTAAAAGCCAGTTATCAATTGCCTATTGCAACTGATGATACTGATGATTTATGGAGTATTAATAGAATAATGAATGAGGCTTTAACTAAATCCATTTCAGGAAGAATGGGCCCCGTTCATATTAATGTACCATTTAAGGAGCCTCTTTATGGTGAAAGAGCTCTAGTAAATAAAGCTAAAAGAATCATTAATAAGCTAGTTCCTAGCGATGTACTTTCAAATGAAGTGAAAAAGGGATTAAGTCAAGAATGGAAGGCTTCTAAAAAAATATTGATTCTAGCAGGGCTGTTGCCTAAGAATGAAAAGTTAAATGTTTGTTTGAGCCATTTGGCTAAATACAAGCAGGTTGTTGTTTTAACTGAATCAATTTCTAATCTTAAAGATGAAAATTTTCTTCCTTGTATCGATAGGGTGATTACAAGTTTTTCAGCTGATGAAATGCAGAATTTCCAACCCGATCTTCTCATCAATTTTGGCGGATCTCTTGTTTCCAAGAAAATCAAGTCGTTATTAAGAGATCATTCACCTAGTAAACACTGGTTTATTGGGAAAGAGGATACTTTTATTGATACATTCAAGACTTTAAGTTCTCATATAGACCTTTCACCAGAATTATTTTTTGAAGATATACTGTCACTGCTTTCTGAAAATGAAAGTGAATATGCTAAAGTGTGGAAGAATAGAGATCAGTTATGTGATTTGGCGCATGACTCTTATTTGCAAAAAACGGAGTGGTCAGATTTAAAAGCTTTTGAGGCTGTTTTAAAATCTATTCCCGAAGGAGGAAATCTTCAATTAGCTAACTCATCTGTTATTCGCTATGCCCAATTGTTTAAAATCGACCAGAATCATTCCTATAATTCGAATCGTGGTACTTCTGGGATCGATGGCTGTACATCTACAGCAGTTGGAGCATCTCATGTAAATGGAAAGATGACTACACTTATAACAGGAGATGTAAGTTTCTTTTACGATAGTAATGGCTTGTGGAATAAATATCTAAATAAGCGACTAAAGATTGTATTGATTAATAATGGTGGCGGTGGAATCTTCCGTTTTATTCCAGGACCTTCGGATGCGCCTGAGTTAGAAGAATACTTTGAAGTAACTCAAGAATATCGTGCCGATAAGCTTGCTGAAACATATGGTTTAGATTATTTTTATGCCGATTCTTTAGAAGCACTCGATAAGACTTTGTTCGACTTTTTTAAAGCGGATAATCGAGCGAGTATACTTGAGCTAAAAACACCAAGAAAACTGAATGATGTGATCTTAAAAAACTATTTTAAGTGCCTGAAAATGTAGAAGCCGCTAATTAAACGAATTAGCACAAACTATTAATCGGGATGTTTTGAGTAAACTGGAATAATCGAAATTAAAATTTTGTAATAATATATAGACCACGAATAGAGAACAATTTTCTTAAATGCAATTTGTGAAAATCTGTGTAATTTGTGGATAATTAAAATATAAAGTATGACTAGAAATTGGACAACAATAAAGGAGTACGAAGATATCAAATTTGATTTTTTCGAAGGAATTGCAAAGATTACAATTAATCGCCCAGAGGTTTATAATGCTTTTCGCCCACAAACGAATTTCGATATGCTTGATGCGATGGAAATTTGCCGTGAGCGTTCTGATATTGGCGTAATTGTATTCACAGGTACAGGAGACAAGGCTTTTTGTTCGGGAGGCGACCAAAATGTAAAAGGAGTTGGTGGATATATCGATGAGCATGGTGTCCCAAGATTGAATGTATTGGACTTACACAAAGCTATCCGTTCTATGCCCAAGCCAGTTGTTGCTATGGTTAATGGTTACTCTATTGGTGGCGGTCATGTTTTACACGTGGTTTGCGATTTAACTATTGCTTCTGATAATGCTAAATTCGGACAAACGGGGCCTAAAGTGGGTAGTTTCGATGCTGGTTTTGGTTCTTCATACCTAGCTCGACACGTTGGTCAGAAAAAAGCTCGTGAAATTTGGTTCTTATGTCAGCAGTATACCGCTAAGGAAGCTGAAGATATGGGCATGGTTAACAAGGTGGTTGCTCTTGAAGACTTAGAGGATACAACTGTTGAGTGGTGTAAGATTATGCTGCAGCGTAGCCCAATGGCTCTTCGTATGATTAAGCGTGGCTTGAATGCTGAGCTTGATGGACAAAGAGGAATGATGGAGTTTGCAGGTGATGCAACTATGATGTATTACTTAATGGAAGAAGCGCAAGAAGGCAAAAATGCTTTTCTAGAGAAACGTGATCCAGATTTCCAGAAATTCCCTAAATTTCCAGGCTAATTAGATACTCATTTATACTTAACCGCTAAGCTCGCTAAGGTTTTCGCAAAGTTCGCAATGTATTTTTCTTTGTGTACATAGCGTTATCTTTGCGAACTTGGCGGTTATTAATTTCTATATTTAAGCTATGCAAATATGTTTAGCCCAATATGCCGATCTAGAAACAATCAATACTATCTATAACCAAGCCATTGATGCGAGGCATTGCACTGCTGATTTAGATCATATTAATTTAGAAGAACGAAAGCAGTGGTTTGAGACGCACTCTGCAGATAAATATCCTGTTTATGTTGGTGTTGTTAATGGGAAAATTCTTGCTTGGTTTTCATTCTCTGCCTGGCGCTCGGGTAGGCGAGCTCTTGAAATGTCAGCTGAGATTAGTTATTTTATTCATGATAAATATTTCCGAAAAGGCTACGCTAATCAGTTGATGAATTTTGCAATTGAAAAGGCTCCTGAACTAGGTTTTAAAAACCTGTTTGCGATTCTCTTGGAACCCAATACTGCAAGTATAAAACTTCTTGAGAAGTTTGATTTTGAATTATGGGCACGTTTACCTGATATCGCCAATATAGATGGTGAAGTTTGTAGCCAACGTATTTATGGGAGAAAGGTTTAGATCAGTTCTTTTAGAGGATAAGCCTGTAAATTATCAACGAAATATTCGTTCTCATTGGGGAGTTGAAAATAAATTGCATTGGACTCTAGATGTTACTTTCTGTGAAGATGCCTCTAGAAAAAGAAATAACAATGCTGCTCAGAATTATTCTATATACTTTTAAAAATCGCATTAAGCTAAAATATCATATTCATGAAGAGAATAGCCTTACTTTCAGATACGCACGCACATCTCGATGAAGATTTATTTAAATATTTAGAAGCCTGTGACGAAATTTGGCATGCAGGTGATATAGGCAATATCGAAACGGCTGACTGTTTGGCTGAAATAGCTCCTCTTGTTGCCGTTTATGGCAATGCAGATGGACAAGATGTTCGTCTGGTGCATCCTTTGAACCAAAGATTTAAATGTGAAGATGTAGATGTTTGGATGACGCATATTGGTGGTTATCCTAAAAGATATGATCTGGCTATTAGAAAGGAAATAAAGCAGAACCCACCCCAACTTTTTATTTCTGGACATTCCCATATTTTAAAGGTGATGTTTGATAAGGAACTTAATTTATTACATATAAATCCTGGAGCTGCAGGTTTACAGGGGTTTCATCAGGTGCAAACATTAATTCGTTTTATTATTGATGGTAAGAAGATTCAAAATTTGGAAGTTGTTGAATTTGGAAATAAAGGGAAGTAGCTAGTTTAAAATTCAGTCACTTAATTTATATAGGCTCGTTTTATAATTTCAGACGAGCTTTTAAGTTTACTTATAAATTTTCATGAAAATCTGATCAGATTTGATGTGAATCAGCCCATTTCAGCCTAAATAGAGAATAATTTCACTATCTCATAACTAATTATTTTTTCTTCAGTTTTTCTATTTTTGTCATTCTTCTGATTTTCTCAATTCAAAGATTCATAGGCAATTCTAAGCCAAATCTGCATAAATCATAATAGCTGATTTATGTAGACTGTCTAAGTTACAGTCAATTAGTTCTTAATTATATCCTACAGAATTGAATTATTTATCTGCTTTTAGTATATTTAGATATCTAAATGCTTTGGAAGGAAAATTTATGTAGAAAGCTAATAAAAGCAGGAGGTGAGAACTTAATAAAAGAAGACCTTGATGTCTGAATTGTAAGTTTTTTTATTACTTTAGGGACTCGAAAAAAAGAACCACAAAAAGAGGATCGCTCTTTTATATATTAATACAAAACCAAAATTTTAGAACATGCTTTTTGACCTCGAACTGATTAAATCTGTTTACCAAAATATGCCAGCCAGAATTGAGGCTGCTCGAAAAAATTTAGGAAGACCTCTTACCCTTAGTGAAAAGATTCTGTACTCTCATTTGTTCGATAATGAATCGTTAGGGGAATATAAGCGAGGACAGGCTTACGTAAACTTTGCACCAGACAGGGTTGCCATGCAGGATGCTACCGCACAAATGGCTTTGTTACAGTTTATGAATGCGGGTAAATCAAAAGTGGCTGTTCCTTCAACGGTACATTGTGATCACCTTATTCAAGCATCTGTTGGAGCAGATGAAGATTTAAAAGAAGCCTTATTGCAAAATAACGAAGTTTACAATTTCTTGCAATCAGTTTCAGATAAATATGGAATTGGTTTTTGGAAACCAGGAGCTGGTATTATTCATCAGGTGGTTTTAGAGAACTATGCTTTTCCAGGTGGAATGATGATTGGAACAGACTCTCATACAGTAAATGCAGGAGGGTTAGGAATGGTTGCCATTGGTGTTGGTGGTGCTGATGCTGTTGATGTTATGGCAGGGATGGCCTGGGAGCTTAAAATGCCTAAACTAATTGGTGTTAAACTAACTGGTAAATTAAGTGGTTGGGCATCGTCAAAAGATGTGATATTGAAAGTTGCTGGAATTCTTACTGTGAAAGGTGGAACTGGTGCAATTGTTGAATATTTTGGTGAAGGTGCTGATGCTTTATCATGTACTGGTAAGGCAACGATCTGTAATATGGGTGCTGAAATTGGAGCTACAACTTCAATATTTGGATACGATAATAATATGAGTACTTATTTGCGTCATACAGGGCGTGAGGAGATTGCAGAATTAGCTGATGGTATTATGTCACATTTAAGAGCTGATGAAGAAGTTGCTTCTAATCCTGAGAAATATTACGATGAACTTATCGAAATTAATCTTTCAGAATTAGAGCCATTTATTAATGGTCCTTTTACGCCAGATTTAGCACATCCGCTTTCTGAGTTTGCAGAAGCAGTTAAGAAGAATGACTACCCTCAGAAATTAGAAGTTGGCCTTATTGGTTCATGTACGAATTCATCATATGAAGATTTATCGAGGGCAGCATCATTAGCTAAGCAAGCAAAAAATAAGAACCTACAAGTAAAAGCAGAGTTTGTTGTAACTCCAGGATCAGAGATGGTTCGTTATACGACTGAAAGAGATGGTATTCTGAAAGAATTTGAGAATATTGGTGGAGTGATTATGTCCAATGCTTGTGGTCCATGTATCGGACAATGGAAGCGTCATTCTGATGATCCAACACGTAAAAATTCAATTATAACCTCGTTTAATAGAAATTTTGCTAAGCGTAATGATGGTAATCCTAATACACATGGCTTTGTCGCTTCGCCAGAATTGGTGACAGCCTTGTCTATTGCTGGAGATTTAACCTTTAATCCAATGACTGATACACTAATCAACGAAGATGGATTAGAAGTAAGGTTAGATGAGCCTAAAGGATATGAATTACCACCACATGGTTTTGATGTGAAGGATGCAGGTTTTTTAGCTCCACAAGAAGATGGATCAGCTGTGAAAATCAAAGTCAACAAGGTATCGGAGCGTTTACAGTTGTTAGCCGCATTTAAAGCATGGGATGGAGAAAATTATACAGGACTTAAGCTTCTAATTAAAGCTAAAGGAAAATGTACAACAGATCATATTTCAATGGCAGGACCATGGTTAAGATTCCGTGGGCACCTAGATAATATTTCGAACAATATGCTGATTGGTGCCATCAATTACTTTAATGATGAAAGTAATTCTATTTTGAATCCTGTATCTGGAAACTATGAAGAGGTTCCAGCAACTGCTCGAGCAATTAAAGCAAAAGGTTTAGCCAGTTTTGTTGTAGGAGATGAGAATTATGGAGAAGGTTCTTCACGAGAGCATGCTGCTATGGAGCCACGTCATTTGGGTGTAAAGGTTGTATTGGTTCGCTCATTTGCGCGTATTCATGAAACGAATTTGAAGAAACAAGGGATGCTTGCTTTAACATTCGCCAATAAAGTGGATTACGATAAAATTCAAGAGAAGGATGAAGTTGATGTTTTAGGATTGAAGGATTTTAAACCAGGAAAAAACTTAATTCTTGTTTTGAAACATGAAAATGGAAGTAAGGATACTATTGAAGCTTGTCATACATATAATGAGGCACAAATAGAATGGTTTAAGGCAGGAAGTGCATTGAATCTTATCCGTAAACAAAACAAGTAGTAAATGGATATTTATGTAAGTAAGATATTCAGAACGATTTAAAGAGAATAAAATCAAATATAATATTCTAATTATACTAGCCACATGAGAGAGACCTTAAAATCAAAACTATCAAAGAAAATTGACGAACATAGACCGAGAACAGAACGCTTATTAAAAGAATATGGCGATGTTCAGATTGATGGAGTTACAGTAGCACAAGTTATTGGGGGTATGAGAGGGATTAAGTCTCTTGTTACTGATATTTCTTATCTAGATCCTGAAGAAGGAATTCGTTATCGAGGTTATACTTTGGATGAAGTTATTTTGAATCTTCCAAAATCGAAAGATGCAGAGATGCCATCAGTTGAGGGATTATTTTACCTTCTTTTAACAGGAGATTTTCCAACGGATCAGGAAGTTCAGCAGGTTGTTGATGAGTTCTCTAAGAGACGTATTGTTCCACGTTATGTATATGATGTGATCGATTCATTTCCTACATCAAGTCATCCAATGGCTATTTTCTCAACAGCGATCTTGACACTAAATAGAGAGTCTGTATTTAATCGTCAGTATAAAGCTGGTTTAAGTAAAAAAGATTATTGGGAAGCGACTTACGAAGATGCCTTAAATCTATTGGCAAAACTTCCTGAGATTGCAGCCTATATTTATAACAAGTTATATCGTAAAGGTGATCGTATTTGCTCTGATCCTCATTTGGATATGGGAGCTAACTTTGCTCAAATGATGGGAATCGAAAAGCCTTATGATGATGTGTCTCGTTTACATTTTCTTATCCATTCTGATCACGAAAGTGGTAATGTAAGCGCTCATACAGGACACTTGGTAGCAAGTTCATTATCTGATATTTATCTTTCTATTTCGGCAATGATTAATGGTTTAGCTGGACCTCTTCACGGTTTAGCAAATCAGGAAGTTCTACGTTGGTTGCAGGATGTTATGGATAAGATGGATAACAAATTACCATCTGCTGAAGAAATGGAGCAATTCGTTTGGGATACTCTAAATTCTGGACAAGTTATTCCAGGTTTTGGTCATGCTGTATTGCGTAAAACGGATCCTCGCTATAAATTACAACGTGAGTTTAGTAAGAAGCATCTTCCAGATGATCCAATCTTTAAATATGCAGACTTACTTTATAAAGTAGTACCACCAATTCTGCAGAAGCATGGTAAAGCAAAAAATCCTTGGCCTAATGTTGATGCACAATCGGGTGTTATTCAGTGGCATTATGGAGTAAAAGATTACGACTTTTATACTGTACTATTTGGCATTGGACGATCAATAGGTATTTGTGCCAATATTATCTGGGACAGAGCTTTAGGTTATCCTCTTGAGAGACCAAAATCAGTAACAACTGATATGCTTGAAAAAATGGTAGGTATTAAGAAGTAAGACTTAGTACGACACAAAAAATCCCCTTTAAACAATTGTTTAAAGGGGATTTTTTTATTCGAATGCTTAATTACAATGGTTCGTTAAGGTTTTGTTAGACCTTGATAATGAGTCTGTTTAAAATCTGTTGTGTTTTGTCAATATTGTTGATTATAAGCAGTTTGCAAATAATCTCATGTCTCAAATCTCACGATCTCGTATGTTTGTAATTAAGAAAGGATATTAATTTGCTTAAGTTCCGTTTCTAATTTTGCCATATCTTTTTGAATTTGATCTTTATACTGATCAAATTGACCTTTTAATTTTTCAGATAATGAATTGTAATATTCAATTCCAGCAAGCAGGTTCTTCTTGAATTTCTCAAGATTACGAAGGCTTTTTTTATCTGGATCTTTTAAATTAGAGATTTGCTCTTTTAGGTAATCAATATAGATATTTAGTTCCTTGGCAAACATATTTGGACGATCCGTACGCTTAATCAAATTGAAACGACCATAAATATGATCTACCATTTGTTTAAATGTTGCTGTTTCTGAAAAATAAGCCAAATTTGGTCCCGGACAGATTGAAACACCTTTACCGTCTGCAGAAGTATCTAGTCCATTTACTAAATAAGATGCAGCAGATAAACCTTTACAAAGACAAGTTTTTAGACTCATCTTTTCAATCTCAACCTCGTAATCATCTTCACTTAGGTTCTGCGATTTTAAATCTTTTATTTTAAGATTCTGATATTGTCTAGAAGCTGTGCAGATTGCATTGTCGGTATATTCTTTATTGGATACAAGTAAACGTTTAGTGCAAACACTACCAGGTTTTCCTGCCTTAATCATTTCCATCTTTCCTTCATCACGGGTGTTTCCTTTCAAATTATTAAAGCGAACACCTAGTGGAGAAGAATGACTTAAGTATAATTCCTCTTCTTTAGCTTCAGAAAGAGCTTTAAGAGTTGTTTTATCAACATCGCAAACTTCAGGAACAAGAAGGAAAGGAGATCCCCAACCCACAGAACTGATGCCATAATAATCCAATAAGAAATCATGTTCTTCAGATGTGCCTATACCACCTTGTGCAGTGATATTTAGTTCTAGATTTCCTTTTGGAACAAGACGGTCTTTTGATTCGAGTGCAGTATACAGTAGCTCACTTGTATCTGCCAGTAATTCTGATTTGTTATTCTTAAATTCTTCAAGAATTGGACCCATTAAAGACCCATCAGTAGCGAAAGCATGGCCTCCACAGTTAAGTCCAGATTCAATTCTGTACTCAGAAACCCATATTCCTTTTTTAGCTAAGAATTTACCCTGAATAAGTGCTGAACGGTAATCGCTTACTTTAAGAACAATCTTCTTTTTGATATAACCATCTTCGTTTGGGAAGAAATCATTGAATTGCTCTAAATAGCCATATAAACGAGGATTCATACCAGCAGATAGAACCAATGATGACTCTAGTGTACTATTGGCAAAACCTCTTAGTGCAGCATGAGCGTCATTGTACTCTGAAGGCAATTGTTCGCCTTCAAAGAAATTATCCTTATCAACCTTGGTCATGATGTTAACATCGATGTTACCAAGTGGTAAGTTGTCGTTTAACCAACTTTTAATATCCTTAAGGTAATGGTTGTTGTTTACTTTGCCTTGGAGTTCTTTTTTTAACGAAGAGACGTCTGGAAGAAGATCCATATATTTCTCAAATTCTTTTCCCTTCTCTACGATAGAATCTTTGACTTCTTCGAATTTATCTTTAACCATTTTATCCATAAGGTTAAGATATGCGGTAATTCTTTCTGCTCTACAGTCCATCACTTTGTTGGAAATAGGTTGGAATGGTAAACTCAATTGTTTACTATATAATTCACGCAGATTTTCAAGAAGAATATCATCCACAATCGAAACAACTGATGAAATACCATACTGAGCTACTTGTAATGGTGTGTTTACAGTATATCCCGTTCCCATAACAGGAATGTGGAATGTGTGTGCAGTTTTATTGGTCATCTAGTTTTTGTTTTTTTTTGATATGTATTATGCAAAAAGACAAGTTAATAGTCTTATTTTGCATGAAACAGCCCGCAAGGTATTATTTTTAGACTATTTATCAAATAAAATAATGAAAAAGCAGAGTCTTATTAAGGCTTTTTAAGATGATGAATGAATAAGAAACGTGCCATTGTTAATTAAAAAAGCTTGTATTGTTCTGGATAATCCTCAATATTAATGCCTTCCAGATTTAGGAGATGTTGCTTTCGGTCTAAACCTCCAGCATAGCCAGTTAATTTGCCACTCTTCCCAATCACTCTATGACAAGGGATTATAATAGGAATAGGGTTTTGAGAGTTTGCTCGCCCAACTGCTCGACAAGCTGAAGGATTATTCGTATTATTAGCCACATCCTGATAGGAACAAACATGCCCATGAGGAATTGTAATAACATTTTTCCAAATTTGTTTTTGAAAAGGCGTACCATGTGGATTTACATTAACTGAGAATTCTTTTAATTGACCTGAAAAATATGCCTTAAGTTCATTTTTTGTTTGCTCTATTAATTCTGAGCTATGAATCCATTCCGAATTAACCATATGGTCTTGTTCTTTAGTCTGGAAAACAATTTCTCTAATAGCGAATTCATGGGCAAGAATAAGGAGATCTCCAATTGGAGAGGGGAGTATATCATAATATAATTGCATGCTTATTAGGGTTCGTTGAGTATCTATTATTGATCTTCCGAAGATAATAAAAACTGAGATGAACTAGATTTTTTGACCAGATTTATGATGAAATTTTGTTGAATTAGCTTTATTGAAGTCGGTGGTTAAAGATAATCTGATCTAAATTAAAGATGTTTCTTTTGGTGAGAATGGCTCAAATTTTATGCGCATGAACATTGGCTCATCTCAAGCTATAATACTCGAAGGTTTAGAAAGGATGGCTTTAGCACTGAAAAGATATGAAAGAATTTGAATTATTTATAGAAGCAATTTTTATGAATTTTAAACTTATGGGAGTGGAGAAGTCATTTAAAGTAAACATATTATACTCTGATGTTTTCGACTTTCTAAATGGTATTCAGTGAAATATAAACCTTCTTTTATTGATGAGTTATAAAAAAATAATAAAAAATTGAATAATTTCCGTATCTTGCAGCACCATTAGGATTTGACATGATAGTTTACTTATTGTAGTAGCAAATCTTAGTAGGTGTAATATTGTATTAAGAACTAAGTAAGTAAATGGCCAGATCAAAAGAAACATTCGGTAAAAAAGAGTTAGAAAAGAAGAAACTCAAAAAAAGAAAAGAGAAAGAAGCACGCAAAGAAGAAAGAAAAGCTAATAGTGGCGGTCAATCTTTTGAAGATATGTTAGTTTACGTTGATGAGAATGGTCAACTAGTATCTACTCCTCCAGATCCAACTAAAAAAGTTGAAATCGATGCTGATAGCATTGTTTTAGGTGCTAGAAACAGTAATGCAGGTTACGTTGAGGATCCTCTTCGTAAGGGAACGGTTACTTTTTTCAATACTAGTAAAGGATATGGTTTTATTAAAGATTCTGAAACATCAGAGAGTATTTTTGTACACATCAACGGTTTGGTTGATCAAGTGGGTGAAAATGATAAAGTTAACTTTGAAACAGAGCGTGGTCCTAAAGGGATGAATGCTGTTAATGTAACTTTGATTAAAAAATAACACAGATACAGTTTTAATACTGTTCTTCAATATTTAAGACTTCTAATCATATGATTAGAAGTCTTTTACTTTTGTGTTTAAATGAAAAGGGTTCTTAAATTGTAAAAGTCATTATCATGGTCTTTTAAATTATTTCGATAACCGAAGCATAATGTATCAGCAGAATTTTTTAATGCTAAAGTGAAAGATTTCAGAAGATACTTAAGAGGCGTAGTTGACATAGACTTCTTTTTTTTTCGTTTAACCAGAATCTTTGCTTGATAAAATTATTGCAAAGAATGGGTATTGAACAAAGTAATAAACTATTTAGATTCGGTCTTCGGTTAAACCCAGAATTTGTACGTGATCCAGAAATTGTAATGGGAGGAGAGTAATAAGAGACTATAAGGCATAAAAAAACCATCTCGGAAGATGGTTTCTTTTATGTTTCGTCGTAATTGAATTAGTCAATTACTCTTACGTTTACGGCGTTCATACCTTTACGGCCTTTTTCCATATCGTACTCAACCTTGTCGTCTTCACGAATTTCGTCAATAAGACCTGTAGAGTGTACAAAAATGTCTTCACTAGAATCTGCTGGCTTAATGAATCCGAAACCTTTAGTTTCGTTAAAGAATTTTACTGTTCCTTGCATTGTAATGTTTTTTAAAATAATAAATATTTGTGGAAAGCCTTCCTTCAGTATAATCCCAAGTAAAGATTCGGTTAGATTTTATTCTCAAGAGAACGAATGGTAACGAATATTAATGATATTATCTTCTTGTTAATGCTTTACAACGCAACAAATGTAACAGGAAAATTTCAGAATCCAAAATTAATTTCATTAGTTTTATTCAAAATGGGAATATTTATGATAAAAGTTCGATTGATGAATCCTTATATTTATTCAGAAAGAAGATGTAAGCCTTAGCTATGTTCCATTATTATAGGCTTCTATGGGTTCTTGTTCATAGAATAATTAGCCTTAAGTCTCACATAATTACATGAGAAAAAAATAAATATTTTTTCATGTTATTATCAAAAGTTTTATTTATTGAGGCAATTTACTGAAAAAGCAAGTCTATTTGTTCAAGAAAAACATATGCTCCGAAGAGTTTATCTTGATTCGGGCTAGTAAGAGGTAGATATCCTTTAAACCATTTTCCATCTTTTATTTCAAAGGGATGCTTTTGAGTCATTTCTTCACTAAAGCTGACAAAATCAGATTTAGCATCAGCATAGATATTAAAAGTGCCTTTAGATTCTCGGTGGATATAAGGATTTAGCTTTATGGCAATAGTTCCCATATTATATCTCAAATTGATTTCTAAGCATGGCTGAACTTTCATTTGACCTTTTGTATCGAGAAATAGCATACAGTCTACTCCAAGGTAGCTACAGTAATCATTGGCAATTCGGTGTTCTTTCAAGGCTGCATTTATTTCAATAACTAAATTCTCTTGATCCTCTTTGCTTAGAGATTGATTAAAGAGCTTTGGCGTATACCCAATAAAATTAGCTTGATATTGACCATTATCGTTAGTATCAAAGAATCCAAAACCGAGAAATTCGAGTTGACCTTTGCCATTCGAAAAAAACTGAACCGAAAAATCTAGTTGCTTATTCACTAGAGCCTCTACCATAACATAGCCCTGGCTTTTAAGAACGCCTCCAAGAGCTTGCTCAACCGATTTATTAATAAAGGCCTTCCGCAGAACTTGTAAACCGCGCCCTGATGAGCTCCATGGAGATTTAATTACAATCTGCTGCCACTTTTGCTGCAATTCTTCAACTTGAGATTGCTTTGTACAGATAACAGGAAATATATCTTTAGAAATATATTTGTCTGAAGGACTATTATTAGTAATGTGTTCAAGGCATTCTAGAGCTAGTTTGCGGCTGTATAGTTCTTTGTGCTCAATTTTCCAGTTGGCATTAGGCTGATTTGTATAAGATTGACTGCATTGGCTTTTAAAAGGAGCAAGCTGATGATGAATGCGAGGACTCCAACCCCAAGGCCTAAGGTGAGATTTCTCTTCTTTTAAAAAAGCTTGTTTGGTGAGAGCTTGTGGAAATAATTCAAAGCGAGGGGTATCAATACCAACATTATGAAGAGATTCGAGGAATTTGGTATCTGGGATTTGATTGACTAAAATAACATCGTCAGAATCAGCATAGCATATAGGTAGTAGATCCAAATCCTGTTCAAAGCGAGTTAGTATTCTATTGGGCATAAAGCTAACGGTACCATTAGATATGGCCATCTCGCTTGTAGCATTGAATATGTATATATTGGGTGCTTTCTTATTCATAAGAGTGTATATTTACCGCAAAAGTAATATTTCTATCTCAAGCATAAAGTAAATATCATTAAGGATATGCAATTTTTAAAACCTCTTGTACACGGTAAGTTGATAAAACGCTATAAACGATTTTTGTCAGATGTAGAACTTGATTCAGGTGAGATCGTGATTGCTCACTGTACAAATTCGGGGAGTATGAAGACATGTATTGAAGAAGGAGCAGAGGTTTATCTAACTCATGTTGATGATCCGAAAAGGAAAACGAAGTACACCTGGGAAACGATCAGGATGAATGGCGACTGGATTGGGATAAATACGGGTATTCCCAATGTTTTGGTTTACGAAGCAATTCGAGATCAGCAAATAGAAGGGCTTAATACATATATTGAAGCGAAACGAGAGGTGAGCTTTGAGGATTCTCGCTTTGATGTTTTTGCAAAGAACGATTATGAAGAGTGCTTTATAGAAGTGAAGAATGTGAGTATGAAAGTGGGTGATTATGCGCGTTTCCCCGATGCGGTCACAACCCGTGGTAAGAAACATTTGGAGACTTTGATTCGTGTAAAGGAGTCTGGCATGAGAGCTGTGATATTTTATGTGATTCAACGATCAGATGTTTCAGTTTTCGGACCAGCCTATGATATTGATCCTAAATATGCTGAAGCCTTGAAAAAAGCAGTCGCTAATGGTGTAGAGGTGTTTGCATATCAAGCAAAGGTAACACCTGAAGGAATCGATCTTGTTAAGCAATTGCCTGTTGATTTGAATTTCCCTATAAATAGAGGCTTATTCGATTAATAAGGGCTGAATCTAGAATCAAGCCCTAACAAGCTTTTCAGATTAATTCATCTTCCAAATTAAGATTCTATCTTTGTCAAAATTTAGAAATAAAGATAGATGAACGAGAAAGCCCTTCAAAAGATAAATAACTATATAGCGTTACGAACAGAGATTAGTGAGTTGAGTGCAAAGTTAGGCACTTTGCACAAGGATAAAATGGCTTGTAAAAAAGCTTGTTCTTCTTGTTGTATGAATTTTAAGGTTTTACCTGTTGAATACTTTAGTATGTTGAATCAGCTGAAGGAAAATCCACCAAAGGAGTTTCGAGAACTAGATGTTGAGGATGACGATTGTAATTTCTTGATCGATCATATTTGTCAAATGTATGAGGCTAGACCTATTATTTGCAGAACCCATGGCTTACCCTTATTATTTATGAATCAAGAAGGTGATGCTTGGGAATTATCGGCTTGTCCCTTAAATTTTAAGAAGTTCGATGATTTTCACACAGAGAATACTTATCCTCAAGACACTTATAACAGCAAGTTATTTCTTATCAATAGAGAATTTGTAAAGAATCATCAAAATGAAAAATTTGGTGATTTTGATATGATATCGCTCAATAGATTGGTAGGTGATTTGAGAAAATAGGATATATTTGTCTTAATCAAAGACAATCTTTTAAAACTCATAATGCCAGTATCATGATTAAAACACAACTCTCTGAAGATTTACAGCTATCGCAAATTGTACATGGACATTGGCGATTAGCCGATTGGAATTTATCGAAACAAGGTTTGTTGAAATTAGCTGAGCAATGTATAGAGTTAGGTGTTACTAGTTTCGATCATGCAGATATCTATGGCAACTACACATGTGAATCTTTATTTGGCGATGCGCTCTCTCTGAAACCATCTTTACGACAGGATATTGAAATTATCACGAAGTGTGGCATTAAGCTGAAATCTGATAAATTCCCTGAGAGAAAGTTAAAGACTTACGATTACTCCTATGAGCATATCGTAGGCTCCGTAGAGGTATCATTGAAAAATTTGAGAACTGATTACCTCGATGTGTTATTATTACACCGTCCTTCACCTTTCTTTAATCCAGATGAAGTTGCTAAAGCTTTTTCAGATCTAAAACAAAGTGGTAAAGTTTTGAATTTTGGTGTCTCAAACTTCACAGCTCAACAGTTTGAGATGCTAAATGCCCATACGGAAGAGCCTTTGGTAACCAATCAAATCGAAATGTCGCCTTACTGTTTGGACCATTTTGATAATGGTAATGTGGACTTCTTTCTGAAGGAGAAAATTAAGCCTATGGCATGGTCGCCTCTTGCTGGAGGTCGATTGGTGAATCCTCAAACTGAAAAAGGGCAGAAAATATTTAAGGCGCTTTTTGAAGTTGCTGATGAGTTGAATTTTCAACAGATTGATCAAGTGGTTTATGCTTGGTTGTTGAAACATCCTACTGGAATATTACCCGTTGTGGGCACGAGTAAAATAGAGCGAATAAGAAATGCTGTTTATGCTTTAAATATTGAAATGAGCCATGAACAATGGTTTAGAATTTATGAATCTACTGGGGCCGAAATGCCCTAAGTGTGTTGTTCTAGGTAAAGACTATATATTCAATTTCATTACTCCATGTTAAATCTATATTTTAATATTAGGCAAGTGCTTAATAATCCTATAAGAATTCCTATGAAATATTTGATCAAAAACAAACTAATTTTCCTGAGCTTATTGGGATTCATGTCTACATTATGTGCTTGCCAGCCGAAACAAGAACTAAGAGTGTTGCAATTTAATATATGGCAGGAAGGAACCGTAATTCCAGGTGGATTCGATGCTATTGTTGAAGAAATAGTTAGAACAGATGCAGATCTTGTAGCCTTTAGTGAGGTGCGAAACTACGATGATAGCAACTTTAATGAAAGAATAATTGCAGCATTATATCTTCGAGGCTTAAAATTTTATGGTGATAAAAGCTATGATAGCGGATTGATTTCAAGATACCCTATAGAAAGCTATTCTGCACTTTATCCTGTTAAAGATGATCATGGGTCGATTACTAAGGCAAGGATTAATATCGATGGAAATATTGTGGCTTTTTATTCAGCACACCTCGATTATTTGAATTGCAGCTACTATATGCCAAGGGGCTATTCTGGGAATACATGGGAAGAATTGCCCGAGCCAACAACAGATGTGACTGAACTTATAACTGTTGGTAGAGCCTCGAAGCGTGACGATGCTATTAAAGTATTTATTGCCGATGCGAAACAGGAGCAGGCAAAAGGAAGTCAAGTTATTATCGGAGGTGACTTTAATGAGCCTTCACATAGAGATTGGATAGCAGAAAATAGAGAGCTTTACGATCACAATGGAGTGATTGTAGAATGGGAATGCACAAAGCTACTTGAAGAGGCAGGGTTTATTGATACTTATCGTGAACAATATCCCGATCCAGTGAAAAATCCAGGTTTCACTTATCCATCATACAACCCATTGATTGGAATAAACAAATTAACATGGGCTCCCAAATCTGATGAAAGAGAACGTATCGATTTCATTTTTTATAGCAAAACATCTCAGCTTCAACTCAAAGAGGTTATTATCGTTGGTACTAATACGACTATTGTAAAGTCGGAAATTTGCGTTGAAGACAAGGATCTTTTTAGTGTGCCAACCGATGTTTGGCCATCAGATCACAAAGGTTTATTGGCTGTTTTTGAATTTTAAATATTTAGAGGTCAGTAGTTAAGAATATATGAATTAGGATAGGTGTTTTTTGTCAGAATTTACCATTCTCTCTACTATATAATAGCATAGTTTAAAGCTGTATAACCTTCGCAGTTAATAGCTTAATATCACACTTTTGTTGAATAAGTGCTTTTGTAACTCGAGGC
>JADGEF010000051.1:18181-24940 GCA_016744515.1 Marinifilaceae bacterium
TCTCTACTATATAATAGCATAGTTTAAAGCTGTATAACCTTCGCAGTTAATAGCTTAATATCACACTTTTGTTGAATAAGTGCTTTTGTAACTCGAGGCAGCGTTCTTTTGCTGCCCAATAAATGGGATATAAACCCAAAGAATCTGCCTGTTCTAAATCAACGCCATTCTTAATTATATTGAGAGCGTTATTTGTTTGATAATTATTTATTGCAAGTATTTAAATCAGTTGTGTTTTTCTCAGATTGACAAGATATAAAAATTCCAAAGATTGAAATAAGAAATAATTGGTAGATGGTTTTAAACATTGGTCGGTTTTAATAATTGAATTGGTCGGATATTCATAGTCGATATTTATTTCAGATGAAGCCTCATGTGAAAAGAATATGAATGGTTTAAAGAGGAATTTGGAATGCGATATGAATTGAATAAAATGAATTTTAGTTTTTATTTGTTTGATTTACATGTGATTGTGTGTTTTATTCTATTCGGTTTATTTTATACTTCTGAGTCTTTTTTTTTATCTATATTTGCAGCGTAATTGGTTCTCGTGAATCTGACTTTTGTCAGATGGAGATGAAAAGGGAATCCGGTGAAAATCCGGAGCTGTTCCCGTAGCTGTAAGCTCAGAAAAATGCTTTTTCACCGCAATGCCACTGTTCCTATTATTTAGGGATGGGAAGGCCGGAAAAGTTGAGTAAGTCAGAAGACCTGCCAATGTAAACTTAATTTTCAAAACATTCGGAGAAGATGTTTGGAAGACGATTGAAGTCGTTATTTCTATTGTTCTATCCTTGTATTTTCTTCTTTATCAATTATACGATGAAATTTGTATTTGTGTTGTTAGGAAGCTTTATAAGTTTATGTAGTTGGAGTCAAACTTTAGGAGTCGATACGATTCAGATAAAGAGGGTTGATGTTTTAGCCCCAAGACTCCAGCATTTTTCTACTACAGAAAAGAGCATACAAATTGATTCTATTTTTATTCAGAGATACGGAGGTAGCGATTTATCAAGTCTGCTACAGAAGACTTCACTGGTGAATGTTTCATCAAATGGATCCTTGGGAGCGCTTTCATCTGTGGGATTGAGAGGTGCATCGGCAACGCATACATCGGTTAATTGGAATGGAATACCAGTTAATTCACTAACCACGGGTTCTGCAGATTTATCATTAATAAATGCAGGATCTTTTGATAATATTCAGGTGGTGTATGGAGCCACTGGTTCTTTATATGGTTCAGGAACTTTGGGTGGAGCCATTGAATTATCAAATATACCCGATTGGAAGAGTAAATCTTCTATAGGATTAATGTCTGAAATTGGTAGTTTCTCAAATTACAAAACTAAGCTTTATGGGAAATATTCTAATAAAAAAATCTCTTACTCAGGGCAAGTGTTTTTTCAATATGGAAAAAATGACTTTACCTATATCGATAAATATGATTTTGATTCACCCAGTGAGCATTTAAATAATAATCAGAATAGCGTATTGGGTACAATTCAGGATTTGCATTTAAATATTAAAGAAAACTACATTGATTTGGGTGTTTGGTATCAGGTTAAAGAAAAACACATTGGTGGCTTAATGGGAATTGGCGATCCTATTAGTTTTCAAAAACAACGAGATTCTTCTTTTAAAGCTTTTCTGGCTTGGAAAAGATTAATCGGTAAAGTTAGGCTAGAAGCTAAATCGGCTTATTTATCAGATTATTTAAGGTATACCGATAGAGGTAGTGCAACGAATACAGGGTATAAGGTGTATTCCGAAATTGAATCAAAACGTTGGCTTAATGATATAAACCTTAGATGGTATTTGTGCGATCAATTGAGTATCGATATTAATGGAAGATACAATTGGTTGAAAGGAATTACAAGTAACTATAAAAGCAATATTCATGAAAATGAATCGCAAGTAAGCTTGGCTGCTAAGTATACGCCTAAAATAGGAATATTTATTTTCACCTATGGTAAAGAGTGGAATTCGGAATTAAATCCTCCTGAAATGTATTCTATTAGTTCCTTAATTCATCTGGTTCGAAAATTTATTAATCTTAGAGGAAAAGCATCTACCCATTACCGAAGACCAACATTTAATGAACGCTATTGGCATGATGCCGGAAATCTTGATTTAAAATCGGAAAAGGGATGGAATTATGAATTAGGTGTAATTATGCTTGCTCAAAAAGTATTGTCGGGGAATTTGACTGCTGATTTGAATTTGTATCGGGCTATGAATGATAACTTAATTGTATGGCAGCCTGATAATGGAACAAATTGGAAACCTAAGAATATAGGAAAAACAGTTCTCGAAGGAGTGGATGTTGAGCTATCACATTTATTGAATAATGTAGGCTATAGTATTCGAACATCTTTGAAATATGCATACAATAATGCTTATGATAGTGATAAGGAGAGCGCTAGTTATAAAAGAACATTAGCATACAGACCCCATCATTTAATTAAATTTTCGTCTGATTATTTTCGGGGGAGATGGGATATGGGCATACTATCTACCTTCCGATCTGAAACAAATACATGGGAAGGTGATAAGGTGGATGAAAATGTACTTATAGATATAAACGGATCTTATGGTTTCGACACGAAATTTGCAAAAGTTAAGTTGACAGGAAGAGTAGAAAACTTATTAGATAAATCATATGAACTTGTTAGGTTTTACCCCATGCCTGGCAGAGCTTTTTACTTTGGGGTAAATATAATTTTTTAATTAATTAGCTATGAAAAAGGTTTTAAGTCTTGCATTGGGATTATTGATTGTAAGTTTCTCATTGGTATCATGTTCCGATAGCAATGATCCAACTGCAATTCCTAAATTAGGAGTAAATGAGGGCACTGTGCTCCAGAATGGAGAGTCGAAAGTTATATCAAGTAATGAGTTGAAATATACTGATATAGATTCTGATGATATTGAATTGATATATACGATTACTGTTTCGCCAGAATATGGAAAGTTGGTTAATTCTGATGCCAAGACTGTTTCAATAACTAGTTTTACACAACAGGATATTGTCGATAAAAAAATTGTTTATATTCATGATGGGAGTTCGAGTTTGACCGATAGTTTTACATTTCAGATTACTGATGGTAACAATACCAGTAGTAATTTGATTTTTAATATTAGTATTGGTGAAAAACAAATTAGATCTTTTTATGTGTTGAATGAAGGAAGTACTAATGGATCAATTAGTTTAATTGATAAAGATGGTAAGGTGACATCTAACTATTTTAAGTCGGTAAATGATATTCCATTGGGAAAATATCCTCAGTCTATGGTCATAAACGATAAGTATGCATTTATTGTTGTGACAACTACAAATGGTTCTGGTTATGTTGAAATTGTAACAGCATCAGATTTTAAACACCACGCTACTATTACTGGGCTTTCGTATCCAAGAGAAATTGCAATTGTTGGTAATAAAGCTTATTTGTCGAATGGAACAGGTGTAACAGGAACATACCCAAATCAAGTAAAAAAGAATAATGAGGTTTATGTTATTGATCTTAATACAAATGCCGTTACATCTCAAATTTCTGTAGGTGCAGGTCCTGAAAAGTTAATTGTTTCTGGAAAAAAACTTTATGTCGCAAATAGTGGTGGATGGTCGAATGATGATAACACTGTTTCTGTGATTAATCTTGATACTGATAAAGTGGTTAAAACTATTACGGTTAAGTCTTGTCCTAAGGATATGGTTAAAGATGCCAATGGTGATGTTTGGGTTTATTGTTCTGGTGTAGCTGATTATTCAAATTATCCAGCTGTGTCTTATACAAATTCAGGTATTTCTAAAATTGATGGAGATACATATGAGGTAACATCATTTGCTTTAACTAGTTTAAGTACAACAGGAATCAAAAATATTGCAATCAGCAAGGATAAAAAGACAGTTTATTATATGTCTGATGCTGTTTATGCAATGAATATTACAGATACTGCTTTACCAACAACAAAATTTATTGATGCAACATTTTACGGAATGGATGTAAATCCTGTTAATGGTGATCTTTGGATGTGTAAGTCTGTTGATGCAAAGACTGCTGGTTCGGTTGTTGTTTATTCAAAAGAGTCTAAAAAATTGAATGAGTACACTGTTGGTAGTATGCCAAATTCAACAATGTTTAGTTATTAATTTATTAAGAAAATTATTTTAAAGTATTAAGGGAGCTCCATTTAGGAGTTCCTTTTTTGTATCCCTTATTCGCTTCTGAGATAAATAAGAAAGTTTCTATTTAGCACGTGTTCTCCTTTTTATCTCCAGTACTATTTTGTTTATTTGAGTCCTTTTAATAATTTCGGAAGGTTTGACTGTTGAATATCAATAGAACTGAACCTAAACTTCTGATAAATTAAACTCAATCATAGACCTATGCACAAAACATTTTTATTTTTTTTAATCGTATTTATTCAAGCCAATACCATTATTGATGTATCTGCTTGTACTAATTTTATTGTTACTAAAGGCGCTTCTAAAGATGGGTCTGTAATGGTTGTTTATACCTGTGATGGTGAATTTCATCCTCGCTTAAGGGTAGTAGAAGCAGCAGACTATAAGCCAGGAGATATGCTTGAAATAAAAGACTGGAGTGGCAATGTTTTAGGCGAGATTAAACAAGTATTACATACTTATGCCATTGTTGGACCGCATATGAATGAACATCAGGTATCTATAGGTGAAACAACATTTGGAGGAAGAGCTGAGTTAGTCAATTCTTCAAGTCTTCTTCATTATTGGACTTTGATGCAGCTTGCTCTTAAACGATCGAAAACAGCATTAGAAGCTGTAAAAGTAATGACAACATTAGCAGAAGAATATGGCTTCAATTGCGAAGGAGAATCTTTTTCTATTGCCGATGCCAATGAAGCTTGGATTCTAGAAATGGCTGGAATTGGGAAAGGTGGAAAAGGTGCTGTTTGGGTTGCAAGAAAAGTGCCTGATGGTTACATTTCTGCACATGCCAATAAATCTAGAATCGGAGAGTTTCCTTTAGATGATTCTGAGAATTGCCTTTATTCTAAGAATGTGATTTCATTTGCCATTGAGAAAGGCTATTATAAGCCTGAATCAGGACAACCGTTTCGATTTAATGAAGCCTATGATCCATCTAACCCTTCAAATTTGAGGTATTGTGAATCACGAGTGTGGAGTATGTTTAACCGATGCGCACCCTCATTGGAGTTATCAACAGATTATCACCGTGGTGTAGTTGGTGCTGACCGATATCCTTTATGGATAAAACCAGATTCTAAATTGGATGTAAAAGCAGTTTCTTATTTAATAAGAGATCATTATGAAGGAACAGCATTTGATATGACCAAAGGGATAGAGGCTGGTCCATTTGGTAGTCCTAATCGTTGTCGTCCTCTTGTTCTTGAATCAGAAGGAAAAACTGTTGTTTGGGAGCGACCAATTTCCACAAGAAACACGGCATATTCGTTTATAGCACAATCACGATCGTGGCTGCCGAACGAAATTGGAGGTGTGCTGTGGTATGGTTATGACGATACTTATTACACGTGTTATACGCCTATTTATTCTTGTACTAAAGAAATTCCTGAAATTTGGGGACAAGGATCACTTCAGAAATTTTCTTGGGATTCCGCTTGGTGGAGATTTAATTTTGTATCTAATTATTCTGATTTAAGATATTCGGATATGATTCAGGATATCCAAAAGGTGCAAAGAGAATTAGAAGATAAATTCTATGCGTATATTCCTGCTATTGATAAGGCAGCAGGCGAATTATATAAAACAGATCCTAAATTGGCAGTAGATTTTCTTTCAGATTTTTCTAATGATCAACTTGATTTAGTCGCAGAAAGATGGTTTGAACTTGCAGAACATTTAATTACGAAATACAATGATGGTTATATAAAAAATGAAAAAGGCAGAGCTAAAACAGTTGGCTACTCTCAAGAGTGGATTAAAAAAGTAATTCAAGATAATCCAGATCATTTACTACCTGTTTGGAAAAAAGAAAAAGTTGTAGAACCGAGAAATTATTAATATTTCATTTACTGAATCAAAAATAAGATAAAACGTTGAAGAAGGGACTTTCATTAGAAAGTTCCTTTTTTGTTTGCCTTGCATGCAAACATATCTAACGGATTGCAAGACATTCGAGTCTCTTAATTGGAGGGAAGACAAATGCGAAACCAAGTGCGTTGCTGGCAACGGCAGAAGGATAAAACTCAGACGATATTGCACAAATTACAGGCATGTAAGAGTTGTAATAACCGATATTTATTCAAAAGGTAATATCGGATGCGAAGGGGTGAAGTTAAATTTAAGATGTGCGAATAATATATTAAAGTCACAAGTATAAGCAAAGACAATTTTGATTGAAATATCAAAAAAAATTACTCCTGAGTGGTGCCGAGCCTAACTCAGAAGATAATTCGTGCGAGAATTGAGTAGTGAAGAACGAAAAACAGTTTACTGATAGATTGCTTCGAGCTAGAAACGTCAGTAATGCTTCATGAACAAACAGATTGCTTGCGAGAATAAATATTATTAGCTTATAGAAAAAGGCAAAATATTTGAATCTAAGTTGTAATTAAAAGCATGTTAAAAAAAATCCCGATCTGCATTAAGCAAATCGGGATTAAATAGTGTTGATGTGTATATCTAAAACTTAATTTTGTAATAAGTGTGGGTATTCTTTATTCCTGTTTTGGAATGAAAGTATTTTCGAATTCTGGATGACTCCCTCTTTTATTTCAATTGCCTTCGAAATTGGA
>JADGEF010000194.1 GCA_016744515.1 Marinifilaceae bacterium
TTTCATCAAAATTAAACCTTTCTAAAAGCATCACGTCTAAATCTCGAAAGCGATTACAAAATGGGAGTGGATCCAAACTATTGAAATCCTATTTAGATCAGTATAGATTTAATTGAATGTTTAATGTCAGATATCTTCTAACTAAGTGGAGAATTTCTGATGAAAAAATGAAGATATGAAAACTAAAGTAACAACATGTATCGTAGTAGCCTTGATGCTCCTAAGTGGAGTAAGTCAAGCTCAGCAAAGAGATAGAGCCCAGAGAATGCAAAAGACAATGATTCAATTGACAGATGCTCAAAAAGAAGAGTTGAAAGCTGCTAAAGTTCAATTTGCAAAAGCAACTATTGATGTGAAAAATGAATTGAATGAGCTTAAGACACATCAAAGAACATTAATGTCTGCTGAAAAATTAGACGAAACTAAGATTTTTGAGAATATAGATAATATTACAGCTTTGAAAAAGCAATTGATGGAAGAAAGAATCAATATGCGTTTGGCAACATCTGGATTATTAGATGCTAAGCAAAGATTGAATAGAGATATGATGATGAATCATCGAAAGATGAAAGGGAAGCATGTGAATTGTAGAAAGGGGCAAATGCACAGAGGTAATAGAAAGGGACAGTTTGAAAAAAGGAAAAAAAGAACTGTGAATGCATTAGGCTTATCAGAAGGTCAACAAGAGAAAATGAGAAACTTGAAACTTGAACATAAGAAAGCGACTCAGAACTTGAGAGAAGAAATGCAAGAGCTTCGTTTAAAGCAAAAGCATTTACTTAACGATGAGAATCCTAATAAAAATCAGATTTTTTCAAACTTAGATCGAGTTTCAGTTATTCAAAATCAGTTAGCTAAAGAAAGAGTCGCTAGTCAGAAAGAGATTCGTAACATTCTAGATGAAGACCAGTTGGTTCTATTTTTATCCAGACCTCATAAGATGAATAAGATGAGAAGAAAAGGAATGCACAGAGTTTTCTAGTATAAGTAATAAAAGGTCGTGTTTGAGTAAAGGTTTCGGAATTCCGGAACCTTTGTCTATTTTTGGAGCTCCATTTTATAGGTCTGACCTTTTAATTTTGATACAATTAAGTTTGAGCTTAATCAAAAGGAAAATATTTTGACATATAAATTATAAAATATGAGATCGACTGCTTTTTATATTCTGATTATTCTTTCACTTTTTTCTGCCTGCCAAGTTGAGCGAAAAAATGATGTTACCCTTAAAATAATAGCCACCACAGATGTACATGGTGCATTGTTTCCATACGATTTAGTAAACGATAGAGAGGCTGGGAGTTCCCTTGCTCAGGCATATACTCATATTGCCAAAGAACGTAGTAATAAAGATCAGCATGTTCTCCTTTTCGATAATGGCGATATTCTACAAGGTGACCCAATGGTTTATTATTCAAACTTTGAGAAGACAGATCAGAAGCATATTTGTGCTGAGGTGATGAACTTTATGGGCTATAATGGAGCTTCAGTTGGGAATCATGACATTGAGCCAGGGCACGATGTTTACGATCGTTTGGTTAACGAATTTGCTTTCCCGTGGATGGCTGCAAATGCAGTGAAGAATTCTGATGGAACGCCATATTTTAAACCTTATACAATTATTAAAAGGGGAGGTGTCAGAATAGCTGTTATTGGTTTTATTACGCCCGCAATTCCACAATGGTTACCAGAGAAAATTTGGTCGGGAATGCACTTTGAAGAAATAGAGGCTTCTGCAAAAGAATGGATGGCAATTATCAAGGAAAAAGAAAATCCTGATATGATCGTTGGATTGTTACATTCAGGAATGGGTGAGCATGAGAGTGATGATTCGGGAGTGAAAGAAAATGCAGCTTTTCAAGTGGCAAAAAATATACCTGGTTTTGATCTGATTATTTGCGGTCACGATCATCAAGAAACAATTAAGTGGGTCGAGAATATTGACAAAAAGCAGGTTTTGATAGTCAACCCGAAATCAAAAGCACAATTTTTAGCCGACGTATCAGTTTCGTTTAAGCTGAATGCTGATAGAAAGACATACTCTAAGACGTTTGATCCTCAATTGGTAGATGTAAAAGCATTACCCGTTTCGAAAGAATTCGATGAGCGATTTAAGGCAAACTTTAAAGAGGTGAAAGATTATGTTTCGAGACCTGTTGGTCGATTTACAAAGAGCATTAAAACCTCTGAAGCCATGTTTGGTGATTCTCCCTTTGTCGACTTAATTCATAATATTCAGCTTGATTTAGCTGATGCTGATATCTCGTTTACATCACCTTTATCATTTAATGCAAGTATTGATTCGGGCATGCTTCAGGTTAGAGATCTATTTAAACTGTATCGATTTGAGAACCTTCTTTACACCATGAATCTAAATGGTCAGGAGATAAAGGATTTCTTAGAATACAGTTACGATAGCTGGTTCCGTCAAATGGAGAAGAAGACCGATCCTATGTTGTTTATCGAGTCATCTGAAAAAGGGAATCGATTAAGTACCATGTTCTTTAATTACGATTCGGCTGAGGGAATTGACTATGAACTTGATCTAAAAAAAGAAAAAGGAAACAGAATTCGTATTATAAAGATGAGTAATGGAGAGCCTTTTGACTTGAATAAAACCTATAAAGTTGCTCTAAATTCGTATCGTGGTAATGGTGGAGGAGGTCATTTAACAGAAGGTGTTGGGCTTTCGAAAGAAGAGCTTGTATTGCGATTGACCAACTCAACAACCAAAGATTTACGTTTCTACTTGATGAAATGGATTGAAAAGGAAAAAGTAGTAGAAGTTACCTGTAATCATAACTGGACAGTTAGTCCTGAAGCTTGGTGGAAACAGGCAAAAGAGCGAGAGTTTGAGTTGCTGTATGGCAATAAATAAACTAGCTGACAGAGAAAAAGAGTAATCATTTAAGAACAAAAACAAGGAATGCCACAAGACGAAGAAATCGAATTGGGGAGTTTGCAATTCGAGAGATTATCGATTAAGGACGAAAGAGAAGCTTTTACTAAGACGCATTCCTCTTTTGTGCTCCTTCGGCTGGCTAATTGAGAGATAATCCTAGCACGGAAAGAGATCATCCTAAGTTTTGGTGAGAGTGGCTTGGCTTTTAACTAAAAAGTATCTGGCTATTTTGGAGGCTAGCTTGGTAAATTGGGAGATAGTTCTGGCTATTTACCAGCCCATTCTCTCAGAAAGCAAGGGCAAGCTCAGTTTAAGCCAGAATAATCGAAGAAAAAAGTGAGACCGAGCTCTCTAATAGCTCAGTGAGCGAAACTAAAAGCCAGAATGTTTTGTGAGAAAGGTAGGTGCTTGGTTCAAATAGCCAGCATAAGGCCTAAAAGAATTAGAAAGAGGTGTATAAAAACAAATCGACTAAGAATGTTAAGTAGAGACGAAATAAGGTATCGTACAGATAAACTTGGTATTGATGAAAATGGAAAATTGTTAGTGTATAAATATATTGATTTTGAAGGAGGAAAAGCATTAATACAGAATAGTACATTTAAGTTTTCTAAACCTAATGAATTTAATGATCCTTTTGATTTCTATGATGAACTAATAGATTTTGCGAAGCATATTGCAGAGGCGCCTTCTAGTTATACAAGAAGAGATAGACGAAAGGTTGAAAAGGCTTCAATGAAATCTAAAGTATCTACTTTGAAACAAAATTGGAAGCAGTTGAAAAATGATTATGGAATTACATGCTTTAGTAAGACTTACAAAGAAATCTTGATGTGGTCACACTATTCAGATAAACATAAAGGTATATGTATTGGGATTTTAATTGATGCAAATAAGTTTCTTGATTCTCATTTTTTGTCATTTGCTGTAGAATATAAAAAAAGCTTCAAACCACGACCTTATTCAGAAAAGGATTTAAAAGAACGAATAAATACTATGATCCAATATAGTACTGTGAAAGCTGACTTTTGGAAGTATGAACAGGAAATTCGTTTAGTGAGTTATGATTATTATAAGAAATATGATTCCAGCTTCTTTAACTTCTCTGATTTTGCTGAAATTAAAGAAATTTATTTTGGTTTAAAGATAAAAGAAGGTGATAAAAAGGAATTGAAAAAAATTCTATCGATAAAGAAATTAAAAGTGAAAATTTATGAAATGCGTTTATTAAAAAATAAATTTGAGATAGATAAAAAGTAATTGTGCCTAGCAACTAAGCATGCGTGTGGCAGGTACTGCCCAACATGAACGGTAGGTTGATGGAACCAGCTTTCAAATCATTCTAATATTAAAATGACTAATAAAAAAGATACATACTTCCCCAATCGTCAATCAATTCGATTAAAAGGCTACGATTATTCGCAGGAAGGCTTGTATTTTATTACGATTTGTTGTCAGGATAGGCTTCATCTGTTTGGTGAGATTATTCAGGGTGAAATGGTATTGAATGATGCGGGTAAAATGATTGAAAAATGGTATTTGGAATTGGAAAATAAATACCCCGATAAAATTTGTCATCAAATGGTGGTTATGCCCAACCATTTTCATTGTATTATTGAAAACGTTTCGGATAATAACAATAACGTATCGGGCGACCACGTAGGGATGCCCCTACGTGGTCATCCGATACGTGGTTGCCCCGAATGCGTAACGTATGGGATGGAAAATAAAATATACAATGCCACAATTGGCGATGCCATTGGTTGGTTTAAAACCATGACAACCAATGCCTATATATGCGGTGTTAAAACACAAAATTGGAAACGGTTTAATAAACGATTGTGGCAACGCAATTATTGGGAACACATTATTCGTGATGAACAATCGTTCGATAGAATTTCAATATATATTGCTGATAATCCAAAAAAATGGAAGGCAGATACATTAATGACTGCAAG